>CAZQKP010000016.1:0-11274 GCA_964594005.1 uncultured Candidatus Saccharibacteria bacterium | reverse complement strand
TTCGAGCTGCTGGGTTGGGATCACGCTGCCCCCACCGCTGTCGATCATGAGCAGGATGGGTTTGCTGTCCAAACAGTCGAGCTTCATGAGTTCCTGGGTCGCTTTCATGATCGAGTCGCCGTTGAGCTCTCCCGAGACCAGGATTCTCCTTTTCGCGTGCCAGTATCCGTTCCAACGGGCGATGTCTTCCTTGGTAATGTAGCTTGGTAGCTTGGGCCTTTCGTTCTCAGGCATTGTGGCTCCTTCTGCGTGAGACAGTACATTTTTATTTTGCTCATGTCAATTAGCTTGTCTGGTTCGCCCGGGAGTTTTACTTTTGATAAAATAAAATCATGACTTTTTTGAAGCTATACATTATTTCTTTAATTTCATACGTAATTCTTGATTCACTATGGGTTGGTGTCGTTGCTCATGGTTTTTATAAAAAGCACCTGAGTTTCTTATTTGTAGATAAAATAAATTATTTGCCAATTGTAATTTTTTATCTTTTATATGCATTCGGAATAGTGTTTTTGATCCTGCAACCCAATCAATCTAAAAGTTTGCTGGGTATCTTTCTGGCTGGGGCAGTCCTCGGGCTAATAGCCTACGGGACTTATGATCTAATTAATTCTGCCACAATAAAAAACTGGTCTGCTGTGGCAACGATCGTGGATATTCTCTGGGGCGCTGTGGCCACTGGGCTAGTCTCACTTGTCACTTTATTTTTGAGTCGCAATATATGAATTTATGGAGAAAATAGTTTATCAAGGAAAAATTATTGAGGTAGTTCAGAAAGAGGTTGGTTCAAAAACTTTTGAATTTGCCAGGAGATCGCCGGGAACGAGATTAATAGTAGATAGGGGGAATCAAGTTCTCTTAACTAAAGAATTTCGGCACGAATTAAATGCATATGATTATCGCTTACCTGGCGGAAAGGTGTACGATACTCTAGGTGAATACAATAAGGCTTTGGAATCTGGCGTAGATATAATGCAGGCATCTAAGGTTGCAATAATAAAAGAAGCTAAGGAAGAAGCTGGTTTGGAAATTAAAAATGTCGAATTTATACACAGATCTATTTGTGGAACGACAATTACCTGGGATTTATTTTATTTTGTTTCAAAAGAATTTAAGGAAACTGATCAAAACTTAGGAGAAGGGGAAGATATTACTTTTGAGTTTTACGAAAAAGAAAAAGTAAAAGAGATGTGCCTAGATGGTTCAATTTCTGAAGAGAGAAGCGCCTTGGTACTTTTAAAATATCTAATAAATAAAACTCAGTAATAAAACCACTAGGAATTTTGTTATTTGGCGGTTTAACATTTGTGGTGGTTTTGGTTTATAATTAACTCATGAAAACCTTTCAAATTGTTGGGGTCGTTTTAATTGCATTGTCGTTAATTGGTTTTATTTCTGGAACTGGTTCGCTTATGAGCAGGCTAATAGTTCTGGGTCTAGGCGTGATCAGCTTGGTTTACGATCGAATGAGCAATAATAAGACATGAAGTATATTTATTGGGCAGGTGCTCTCTTGGTGGTAATCGGATTGTTTTTCGGAATAAATTTTTATATAAAACAGAGCTATTCAGCTTTACCCAATATTGATTTAACAACTACTGATGTAAGTGTTGTAGAAAGGCAAAACAATAATTCCACCCCGGCTTCTTCATCGGTTTCAGTAAAAACAACAGTCTCGAAGACGGGTTCGACAAACAGCTCCGTCGAGGTATTACCTTCTGGTTCATCCTGGATGAGTTCTGTCCCATTGGGTGATGGGAAGTATGTAACTGATGCACCGAAGAAAGGATACATTTATATATGTCATGTTGGCAGTGGCGGAGGCGCGCAGGGGAGTCCTTCTTGGATACATGGCTCTAATTGGACCCCATCTGAAAAAGTTTCTGTGCAGGGAAGTGTCTCTTGGTCGCAGGCAAGTTACAAGATGAGTGTTTCGGGTAATACCAGAACAATTGTTTTTAATGATTTACCCACAAACCACACAACAGGAATTTTCCCGATTCAATCGAGCGATCCGGCCTATCAATATGACAGAAACCCAAATTCTATAAGTGCGCAAAGTTTATCTTTTTCTTTTCCGGTGAGCCCAACCAAGCTCTCCAGTCCACAGTGTATTTACGGCGAAGTTGGAATAATGAACGATGGCGTTATGCTTTTTGATGGCTTTGATGCAGAGAACAGAGACGCGGTTGCGCACGAAGTTCAAGATGCATACGCTGGTCACCCTGAGAAAACTGGCGAATACCACCATCATGGCTTTGAAAGTGAGCTTAAGAGTGAAAAAGTCTCGGAAGTGGTTGGCTTTGCTTTGGATGGGTTTCCTATAACAGGTCCACTTTTAGCATCTGGCAAATATTTGACCACGGGGGACTTGGATGAGTGCCATGGTATAAAGAGCACTATTATATTGGACGGGAAGAGTATTTATATATATCACTATGTTTTAACACAGGATTTTCCATATTCTGTTAGTTGTTTTAAGGCAGTTTCTAATTTTAAGCCGGGCGGATCTGGACAGCAAAGTACAGAGCTAAATCAAACTCCGCCAAGTCAAACTGGACAAGGGGGAAGCAGTAATCCGCCTGCGCCACCGCAAGAAGCGATAGATGCTTGCCAAGGCAAAAGTCAGGGTGCATCTTGTACAGTCGGAGTTAGTGTTTCGGGTATGTGCACTAACATTGGCGCGTATTTTGCGTGTAAGCCATAATTATAAATATGAAAAAAATAATTATCTGGATTTTGGCTGTTGTCGCCTTGATAATAGTATTTTTTCTTTTAAAACCATTTAAAACGAGTAGAGACGAGTCTAATCTCCCAGTCTCATATAAAGATGCGACTTATTTAGTAGATGGTAAGACTATAAAATTAACAAACGGAACATCAGAAATTCCTGCGGCACCAGGTTCAGCTTCTAAGATTACAACCAAATATTTTGGCAATGAAATTAAAAAAGATTTAGACGGGGATGGGAAAACTGATGTTGCGTTTATCTTAACTCAAAATTCTGCGGGGTCTGGCACTTTCTTTTATGTAGTTGGCGCTTTAAATAAATCAACTGGTTGGGTAACTATCCCCTCTGTTCTGTTGGGAGATAGAATTTCCCCCCAAACTACAGAGTCTGGTCCAGGCAAACAAATAATTGTAAATTATGTGGACAGAAAATTTGGAGAGCCAATGACAACCAGACCATCTGTGGGGAAGAGTCTCACTCTTCTCCTAGATACAAAGATAATGCAATTTGGCCAGGTTATGACTAATTTTTAGGGTGAATCTAGTTCTCCTAGATAGGAAACCAGAGATCATAATTAAATGAAGCTTTGTGGGTGAGGTTTATGGCGGCGATTGCATAGGAAAGTGCAAAGAACATCCCTATATAAGAGTGCACATCTTCTTTTTTTAATTTTGTCTTAAATATTTTGTTTAAATAAGTAGTCATAAAGGAATTATTATTTCTATAATCTGGATCAATTTTCCTACGTAGTTTTTCTTCTAATACAGTAAGGGGGCAGTTACCTGAAAAAGGAATGTTGGTAGTAAGAACAATAGTTATGACGCAAACATGGATGAGAGAATACTGTGGAAAAAAGATCATGAAAATTGTGCCACCAAAAACTAAAATGGCTACAGCAACATGAATGCCGGTAACTAGATTAGACCAGAATTTATTTTTGTGTGAGGCCATCTAAAAATACTAGCACAGAAAACCTCCAAGAGATTTATGATACAATTATTAAATTAAAATTAATTGAAAAAAGATGAAGCAGAAAATAACTCCGTTTTTATGGTTCGATAGGAATGCGGAAGAAGCTATGAATTTTTATGTTTCAATTTTTAAAAATTCTAAGGTGGTCAACATTAAACGTTATCCAGAAGGCATAAAGGAAGGCCCCATGGCTGGCTTTGACGGCAAGGTTCTAACCGCTGTTTTTGAATTGGAAGGTCAGCGTTTCATGGCCTTAGACGGCGGACCAATTTTTAATCCATCTGGCGCAATTTCATTTTTAGTTGAGTGTGAAAATCAAGAAGAAATAGATAGTTATTGGGATAAACTTATCGAGGGCGGTGACCCAAAGTCGCAGCAGTGCGGTTGGCTTAAGGATAAATTTGGATTTTCCTGGCAAATAGTTCCAGATATGACTCGCTGGCTAAATGATAAAGATAAGGTGAAGTCGGGTAAAGCAATGCAGGCGATGATGCAAATGAAAAAAATTGTGATCGCTGATTTGGAAAATGCATATAATAGCTAGTTGACTGTGGAGTAGGAAGGGGGTATAAATCGCGCAGAAGGGAGGCCAGGATATGGCCGTAAAGATTGTTGTGGTTGCGCAGTCGGGAGATGAGGATTTTTCGGGGGATTCCGTGATGTTGGCCAAGGCCAGTCGCATGGAGGACGAGGGGAGCATCTCGGTCATCTTCCCGGAAGAGTACCATTCGGAGCTCTTACGGCGGTTCTTTCAGTGTGGCGCTGTCGATGAGCTCTGGATTGGCGGAAGTCTGCTCGATCAGAGCCTGCGGCGACTGGTGGATCTCGCACGAGATTCGGGAGTGCCGGTTGTGCCGCAGACTGGCTCAATTTCAGCGGCTTTGTCTTTGAGTGGGCTTCTGGCTCCAACCAAAGATAAGCCGTCGTGGCTCGCGACGCACATTCCCGGCCATTTCCTAGCGTGGGAATGGATGGTCATCCTCGGGGGAATCCTCATCCCGTGGGCACGAACCGGTTTCGGGTACGTGGGGGGCTTCACAGGGATCGCGCTCACCGGCGCGGCGTTCGGAAGCCTTGCCGTTCACTCGCATCGGCATCACGACAAGCCTGCCGCGACGCCTGTCGAACGCTGGATGCAGAGGAACTGGTCTCGCGTCGCCCTCATGGGCCTTGCGGTGTTCTACGTCTTCCTCTGGCTGGGTTCAAACTAGTCCGCGAAGAGTCTGCGTTGTTACGCAATCTTCGCGGACTCTTTGCTTCCAAAGGAAATTTGTTATAATCAAAATATGCGAACTGATGAAGAATTAATTTCTTTGTATACAGAAGGAGATGAAAGAGCTCTGTCTATTTTGGTGGATCGTTATTTAAAGGATGTTTATAATTTTTTGTATAAATTAACCGGAGATTTGCAAATCGCGGAGGATGCTACACAGGAATCTTTTATAAAAGTTTGGAAAAGTATAGGTAAATACAAGAGAGGCAATAATTTTAAAAATTGGCTCTTTAGAATCGCTCGCAATACGGCAATTGATCATTTAAGAAAAAGGAAAGAAATACCTTTTTCAACTTTTGAAACAGAAGATGGCAACGCGTTTGTAGATAACTTGGAAAATGATGCACCACTTGCGCACGAAGCCCTACAAAATTCACAAGATATTGAATATGCAAAAAAACTTTTGGCTGAATTAAGTCCAGAATATAGAGAAGTTTTAGTTTTGCGTGAATCATCCGAGATGACTTTCGCAGAAATAGGTGAACTTTTGGGCAAACCGCTTAATACGGTAAAAAGTCAGTACCACAGAGCTCTTGCGTCTTTAAGACGTCTCTCCAAAACACAAACAATGTAATTGCACCAAAGTTAGCCATTTTTTCGTATACTCCATATGAAAGAAAAGCAAACTTTACCCAAGGAACTGCGCAGCAGTGTTCTCCTGGGTATTGCACGAGAGGAAAGAATTAGAGCCAGAAACTATCTAATTTTTTTAGGGGTGATTATTTTATTCTCTACTACCACGATATTCCTATTTGTTAGGTATATGATCTTTGATTTTTCTCAATCAGGATTTTATGAATATTTTTCACTTATATTTTCCGATACCGATGTGGTGGCCGCGTATTGGAAAGAATTTTCTATGTCTTTGATTTCCTCAATTCCTTTTGCTGAGATTACTATTTGGATGTCAGCGTTGCTTGCCTTTCTTTATTCGCTGCGGGCTTTTGTGGGGAGAATTAAAATATCTACTCGTTTAGCAAATTAATATGCAAGAATTTATTCAATCCAAAACATTTAAAATAATTCTTATTATAACTGCGATAGCGGTTTTCGAACTATTTGTTTTTCAGGCGGGTATGTTACTGGGTTATCACAAAGCAGAATTTTCTAATCGTTACGGTGAATATTATTACCGCACATTTGAAGGTCCTGGACCGCGAATGTTCATGATGCAAGACAGATTTATGGGAGGCTATGGTTCTGCCGGGAAAATTATTAGTTTGAGTCTGCCAACTATAGTTGTCTCGGGTAAGGATAATAAGGAAGAGACAATAGTAGTTGAAAACAATACTCAAGTGAGAAGTTTTGACAGAGAAATTACTCCAGCTGACTTAAAATTAAATGACTTTATCGTAGTTTTCGGTTCCCCGGATGAAAATTCAGAAATTAAAGCAAGGTTAATCCGTCTTTTACCTGAACCAGCTCAAGTGAGTACAACAACTAACTTAAGATGAAAAAAATAAAAAGTACGTATGAGAAAATTTTAGCTTGGGCTAAATTGCATAAAATTGGTGCATCCCTTATCGCGCTAGTTATTTTGAGCGGCGGTTATTTTACTTATTCCAAACTCCATGCTAGTACTGCACAGACGAAATATGTACTAGGTACAGTGGAAAAAAGTACGATCGTTTCTTCCGTTTCTGCTTCTGGCCAAGTGTCTTCTTCTAACGAACTCGGTATTAAGCCAAAAGTTTCAGGTGATGTGATTTATGTGGGGGTTACCGCTGGGCAAAAAGTGAATGCCGGCGCTTTAATTGCAGAGCTTGATACAACCGAAGCTCAAAAAAGTGTGCGAGACGCACAAGCTAACTTGGAGAGTGCTCAAATTGCTCTGGAAAAAATAAAACAACCTGCCTCCGCGCTTACCTTAACTCAGGCTCAAAACGCATTAAGTAACGCCCAAGATGCTTTAGCTAAACTTTATAGTGATAGCAATACAGACATTGTAGATTCTTTCACAGATCTGCCTAATATAATTTTAAATTTAAAAAGTATCTTAACTGGCAGTGATGCCTCTGGTTCGCAATGGAACATTGATTATTACAAAAATGCAATCTCACCATATGATATCCGCGCGAAATCATTTAGAGATTCTGCGTACAATGATTATTTAACTGCGCAGTCTTCCTACGATGCTTTGTTTAACGATTACCAAGCTCTCGGGAATTCTCCAGATAATGCCACTATTGAAAAAGTTCTAAATGAAACTTATACAGCTACTCAGTTGCTCTCGAGTGCTGTAAAAAGTGCCGACGGCTTTATGCAATTGTATCTAGATACTTACAAAGCCCAGAATTTAACCCACATCACTCTGGCTGATACGCAAATAACCAGTCTCAATACTTATTCCAGCCAATTAAATTCTCATCTCTCCAGTCTTTTATCTGACACTTCTTCACTTAAACAAGACAAGCAGAATATTTTAGAGAAACAAGAATCCTTAGATGAAACCACAGCTGGTGCAAATAATCTGGATTTGCGTAGCGCAGAGTTGGGCGTCACCAAAGCGCAGAATTCACTTACTGATGCCCAAAATAATTTAGCAAACTATTATGTGCGCGCACCGTTTGGTGGCACGATCGCCTCAGTTGCTGTTAAAAAATATGATTCTGCCGGCAGTGGTACCGCAGTAGCGACATTAATCACTAGTCAAAAAATAGCCGAGCTTTCTTTAAATGAAGTGGATGCGGCTAAAATAAAAGTGGGGGACAAAGTTACTTTAACTTTTGATGCAATTGACTCGCTTACTTTAACAGGCCAAGTAGCGGAGGTAGATAGTATCGGAACGGTTAGCCAAGGTGTAGTTTCATACGCGATTAAAATCGGCTTCGATAGTCAAGATGATCGGATAAAGTCTGGCATGACGACCAACGCTTCAATTATTACAGAAGTGCATCAGGATGTAGTTTCTGTGCCATCAAGCGCAGTTAAAACCCTAAATGGTCAAAGTTATGTCCAGGTTTTTAATCCACCACTTGCCTCTTCTGGGGGTACCGGAGGAGTCACATCTACTGTCCTTCCAGAGCAAGTACCGGTTGAGGTTGGCATATCGGATGACACAAATACAGAAATTACTTCTGGGCTAAACGAAGGTGAGCAAATTGTGACCCGGACAATTACTGGGACAACTAATACAACCAGTGCTACCCCAACACTATTTGGAGGTACGGGGACTAGAACGGGAGGGGCTGGTGCCAGAGCGGGGGCGGGGGGCGGTGGAACGTTTTTTATCTCACGTTAATATGATTGAAATAAAAAATATCAAAAAAACTTACGGCTCGGGTGAGAATGTTTTTGAGGTACTTAAGGGCATAACTTTTACAATTAAGGATGGAGAATTTGTGGCAATTATGGGCCCTTCTGGTTCCGGCAAATCAACTCTTATGCATATTTTGGGCTGCTTAGATACGCCAACTAGCGGATCTTATCATTTAGACGGTAAGGATATTTCCAAATTAAATGATGATGAGCTAGCGGAAATAAGAAAAGATAAGGTAGGTTTTGTTTTTCAAGCGTTTAATTTATTGCCGCGCACCACAGTTTTGCGAAATGTTATGCTGCCTTTAATTTACGCAGGAGTAGAAAATGAGGAGCGAGAGAAAAAAGCATCGAAATCTCTAATAGCTGCAGGGCTAACCGAGACTCATTTTAATCACAAATCGAATGAGCTCTCCGGGGGTCAAATTCAGAGAGTGGCAATCGCCAGGGCCTTAGTTAATGACCCCAGTTTGATTTTGGCCGATGAACCAACGGGGAACCTCGATACCAAGACTGGCGAAATTGTACTGAATACTTTTCAGAAATTAAATGAGGAAGAGGGCAGAACTGTAATTTTAATTACGCATGAGAATTTTGTTGCGGAACATGCGCAGAGGATAATTCATATTCGCGATGGCGAAATTATTTCGGATAGCAAAAATCATAAACAAAGAAAAAGATGAAAATATCTGATTTGCTAAATGAAACATACACAGCACTTTCTGGAAATAAAGTTAGATCAGGCCTGACGATTTTAGGTATTGTGATTGGAATATCGTCAGTTATTGCTTTAGTTTCTATTGGCCAAGGCGCTCAAAGTTCTATTCAATCCAATATTCAATCTCTTGGCTCAAATTTAATTCAAGTCACACCTGGCGCGCAAAGAGGTCCAGGGAGTTTTGTATCTGCTGGCCGAGGTTCAGCTCGTACGCTTACCATGGATGACTCTGGTGCAATTTCCAAACAAATTCAAAATATAAACGCAGTCTCGCCTGAAGCCTCTGGTCGCTATCAAGTTACAGCTAAGGGTACAAATACTAATACATCTGTAATTGGTGTTACTTCTGCCTATCCAGTTGTGCGGAATCTGTCAATTGATGAAGGTAATTTTATTTCTGATGGTAATGATACAGCTTCGGCCAAAGTTGCGGTTATTGGTCCGTCAGTTCGGGATGATCTATTTGGTGAGGGATCAGAGGCCGTTGGCCAGACCATCAGAATTAATAAGTTGGAATTTAAAGTGGTTGGAGTAACAGTTGCCAAAGGTGGTACAGGTTTTTCCAACCAGGACGATATGATTTTTGTACCACTTTCTACTGCAGAGAGGTATCTTTCCGGCAGTAAATATTTAACCACGATCGGAGTACAAGCTGCGAGCGCGGATTTGATGACTCAAGTACAAAATGATATTAACGCCCTACTTTTAGATCGGCACCACATTTCAGATCCGACTCAAGCTGATTTTAGTGTCTTAAATCAAAATGATTTAATTTCAGCTGTTTCGAGTGTGACCCAAACATTTACATATTTACTTACCGCAATCGCTGGGATCTCCCTAATAGTAGGTGGTATTGGGATTATGAATATGATGCTCACCACTGTAACCGAACGAACGCGCGAAATCGGTTTACGCAAAGCAATCGGCGCAACTCGCAGAGATATTAGTAAGCAATTTTTAATTGAAGCGGTTACACTGACTTTAATTAGTGGAGCAATTGGAATCTTTATTGGCGGGTTTGGCTCATATATTGTGAATGCTTTAGGGCTATTACAAACCAGTGTTTCCTTGAGTTCAATTTTGCTCGCATTTGGTGTCTCGGCTGGTATAGGAATTATTTTTGGCTGGTATCCTGCACGCAAGGCATCGCTACTTAACCCGATCGATGCACTGCGTTACGAATAAGTAGGGCGGCGTGATGCACCAAAATTAAAAAATAAAGCGTATCAGTATTATGAATAATAAATTGATTATTGGTTTGGTGGCGTTAGTTATAGTCGCAGTTTCATTTTATGGAGGGATGACTTATGCCAAAAGCAAAGGTCCTGTTCAAAACGGGCAGTTTGTGAGACTCACAAATGGCCAAGGCGGACGTGGGATGCGAAATGGCATGGGTTTTAATGCAGGTGAAATTATTTCGAAAGATGCAACAAGTTTAACTATTAAAGCGCCGGACGGTAGTACTAAAATAGTTCTCATAAGTACTAGTACAGAAGTTATGAAAACAGTGGCAGGTGGTCTAAGTGATTTAATTACTGGCACAAATGTATTGGTCAATGGCCAAGCAAATGCGGATGGCAGTCTAACCGCGAGTTCAATTCAGATTCGTCCTGCCGGCGGATTCTTTGCTTCAACCACCTCACGGCAAACTCCTTACTAGATTTTTCATAAATCTGGTTTAAAATAGTAAATTATAATTTATTTTAAATTTTATGATTATTGTACACGATATATTTGTGTGTAAGCCGGGGCAAGCAAGTAAAATGGCAAAATTATTTAAGGAGTCAATGGCCGAAGGTAATAAAAATTTGGTCAACATAATGACGGATATGACTGGCCAATATAATAGAGTTGTTATGGTTAGTAAATTTGATAATTTAACCGAGTACGAAAAAAGTATGGAAGCATACATGAATCCAACTCCAGAGATGAAAAAAGCAATGGAGAAAATGAAAGACTACACGGACATGTATGTTTCTGGCTCTCGAGAAATTTATCGAGTGTGGTAAGATTTGAGAATGCTACAAGATTTTAAAACTTTTATTCTACGCGGTAACGTGGTCGACTTGGCTGTGGGTGTAGTTATCGGGGCTGCTTTTGGCACGGTTGTTTCAGCTTTGGTTAAGGATGTTATTACGCCTGTTATAGGGGCAATCGGTAAGTTGCCTGACTTTTCATCAATTTATTTCACAATAAACGGAAGCAAGTTCATGATAGGAGATTTTGTTAATGAACTGCTGTCATTTCTCCTCGTGGCTATTGCAGTCTATTTTTTTGTGGTATTGCCTGTGAACTCCTTAACCGCTCGTATGAAAAAAGGTG
>CAZQKP010000015.1:0-11411 GCA_964594005.1 uncultured Candidatus Saccharibacteria bacterium | reverse complement strand
GAGGTTTCACGCTTATCGAGCTTTTGGTGGTTATAGCCATAATCGGAATCCTTTCTTCGGTTGTTTTGGCCTCTCTTAACACGGCAAGAAGCAAAGGTGCGGATGCCGCAATTAGATCGAACATTAACAATATGCGCGCCCAGGCAGAGCTTTCCTATGATTCAAGTAACCAGTCTTACGCTAACGTCTGCGGTGATGCAAACGTAACCAAGGCTTTAAACTCTGTTCAAGCTATTGGATCGGCAGCAGGCGCAACCACAATTGACACTGCAATTGCAAACGCGGGTGCAACTACTAAGGTAACTTGTCACGCTCTAGCTAACGGTACTGGTTATGCTATTTCGGCTCCACTTAAATCTACAGCCAATACCTGGTTCTGTGTAGATAATTCTGGTCTTTCTACCACCACAACTCTAAACACTGGCCTTACTGCAAACTCTGTAAGCTGCGGAAACTAATTAATTTTCAAAGAGTCAGGACAAAAAGCCGGGTTTCTCCCGGCTTTTTGCTTTCTCTTTCACTGTGACTAATATATAATTTATAACAATGGCGATGAAAAATCTCAGTCGGGGCTTTACTTTAATTGAACTTTTAGTGGTGCTGACGGTTATTGGTATCATGGCTACAATCGTACTAGGCTTTTTAGGTAGCGCTAGGCAAAAGGGTACAGACGCGGCTATAAAAAACAATTTAAGTAATATAAGAACTAGAGCTCAGTTGTTATATGAACTAAGTACTCCTAATACTTATTCCGGTGTTTGTACGGATTCTAATGTGACCAACATGCTGAACGCTGCTCCAGGTGCTACTTGTGATAATCAACAAACAACTTGGCGAGCCAGCGCCCCCCTTAAAGCAATTGCGGGTAAATGGTGGTGTGTAGATCAAACAGGTGTTGCTACTACGGAAACTGCCGACCCTAATTCACCTCTTCAGCACACCTGCCCTTAGTTGTTAGTATCTTTATTTTTTTGTTCAATTTTCAGGTTATAATTTAGGCATGGAGATTGCGGTTATCTTTATATTTATCTTGGGCACAATGGTGGGCAGTTTTATAAATGTAGTTTCTCTCCGTTATAATACTGGGCTTTCTATCTCTAAAGGACGATCCAAATGTTTTTCTTGCAGTAAAAAACTAGAATGGCATGAAATGATTCCAATTTGGAGCTTTGTAGCTTTACGTGGAAAATGTAGTAGTTGTAAAAGTCCAATTTCTCTCCAGTACCCCATAATAGAATTTATTTCCGGGTTATTGTTTGTAGCAGTTTTTATGCGTGAGCTTTATCTCTGGCCGATTTATAGCGGTTTTTCTGGGGGGCTCTTGTATTCACTTCTTTTTTTCTTGTACTACGTGGTCATTGGCAGCATCCTTCTGGTTATTGTGATATACGATATGAGACACAAAATTATCCCGGATGCATTTGTCTATGCCTTTATTGTGCTGAGTGCCTTAAAACTATTTTTATTCTTTTTGATGCGGGGCAGTATGCTGAACCCCGAAGACTATTTTGATTTATTTGCGGGGGTTCTGTTATTTTTAGCATTCGCTGGCTTGTGGTTTTTTTCGGAAGGAACATGGATGGGGTTTGGGGATGCAAAATTAGTTCTAGGTATTGGAGCACTTCTGGGTTTTGTCTATGGGGTAGGGGCGGTAGTTCTGGCTTTTTGGTTGGGAGCAATCTGGAGTATCTACGTTATTATTTCTAGTCGCTTGGGCGGTAAGAATAAAAAAAAGATACATCTTCACTCCGAAGTTCCATTCGCGCCATTTCTTATCTTGGCCACGGCAATAATATTTTTCAGTCATATAGATATATTAGGTCTAAATAATTTTATAAATTTATTGGGATGAAAAAAATTCTTTTAAATCAAGGTTTTACTGCAACAGAAATGATTGTTTCGGTTGGCATAATAACATTGATTTTGGGTACAGTTATCTTTAATTATGGCGGTTTCAATGACAGGTTGTCTTTAAATGCGGCGGGACAAGAAATTTTTGAGGCAGTAAGAGAAGCTCAAATTTATGGTGCTTCTGCAAAACAAACCACAACCGCGACAGCTGATTTCAGTTATGCTTACGGGATCCATTTTGATACTGCTGATCAAACTCACTACTACGTTTTTTCGGATAAAAATGCTAACTACAAGTATGATGTGGGGAATGGTTGTGGGGGAAACAATACGGAGTGTGTTGAGTCTTTTACTTTAAGAAATAATATTAAAATTACATCAATTTGTGACAGTGTCGCTTGTCCTCCTTCTGCTTTAAACACAGCTACTTTTTTAGATATTCTTTTCCTACGACCTAGTACCGATGCACTGGTTTATTTCTCTAACAACACTACCACGGTTGGTCCCGTCGACTGGGGCAAAGTCACTCTCTCTTCGCCTAAAGGCCAAAACCAAAAAGTGGCTGTTAACCTCACGGGGCAAGTAGTCATTCAATGAAAAATTATTTTAAAAAAAATAGTGGCTATAGCTTAATTGAAGTTTTAGTTGCCATATCTGTTTTTACGATTATCATGACTATTTCCATGGGGTCTATTTTAAGTATTTTTGACGCGAATAAAAAATCTAAAAATTTACAGACTGTCATGGATAATTTAAATTTAGCAGTTGAATCTATGACCAGGAGTATTCGTTTCGGTACTGCTTATCATTGCGATATTACTGTTTTACCACTTTCTTCAACTCGAGATTGTAATACTGGCGCAACCTCCATTTCTTTTACAGACGCGAGTGGTAGATCAGTCTCTTATTCCACTACCTCAACTCAAATTTATCGGTCTATAAATGGAGGCTCTAGTTATGCCATGACTAGTTCAGACGTAATAATTACAAATTTAACTTTTTATGTTGTGGGTTCAGCTCCCTACAGTTCGGGTAGTAATACCCAGCAACCCGAAGTTATAATGGTAATGAAAGGTTATGTGGGAGTACAAACTAATGCCCGGACCATTGACCGATCTTCCACCTTTACCTTAGAGACAACAGTTTCGGAGAGGAATTTTGATTCACAATAATATGAAATATTTTGTAAAAAAATATAATTTAGGATTTACACTTGTTGAGTCATTAGTAGCCATAGGTATTTTAACTTTAGCAATTACTGCAACTTTTACTGCAATTCAATCCAGCTTGCAAACATCGAGTATTGCCAAAGATCAGGTAACTGCTTTTTATTTAGCTCAAGAAGCAGTGGAATTTATTAAAAACCAGAGAGATCAAAATGCTCTAATAGATATAAATGGTACAGCAACTAGCTGGCTTTCTGGACTTAATAACTGTATTTCTCCGAATACCTGTACGATAGATGTGCCACTTAGGACAGTTACCCTCTGCCCAGGTGGGGTGTGCCCAGTACTTAGAGAAGATACAGTTAGTGGTCTCTATGGTTACACTGGTAGTTGGCCCGTCACTAATTTTACAAGATCAATTCAAATTTTAAATGTTTCGGCAAATGAAATTATTGCTACAACTACGATGACCTGGATCAATCGTGGGGCGACCAAGACCTTTCAGGTTTCTGAATTAATTTTTAATCGCGAATAATGAAAAAAATATTCAATTTTAATAACAGTTCCGGCTTTACTCTTCTTGTGGCAATTGTGCTTACTTCTATGCTTTTAATTGTTTCTTTTGTGGTGGCAAACGTTGCTTTCAAACAAGTTAGTCTAAATAATACTAGCAAGGCCTCCCAATATGCTTTCTATAATGCAGACAGTGGTACGGACTGCGCTACATACTGGGATTTGCAAGGTATTTCTGGCAGCCCTTTTGACCCAGCAACTACTACGGGTTCAATTACCTGTAATGGTCAGACTATTACAAGTGGCAGCCAAACTGTGCCAACCGTTCCCACTCAGCCGAGTGTAATTGGTGGTAATGCAAACAGTATTTTTTATTTAAATTTACCTCAGGGTTGCGTTATTGTTCGAGTAAACAAAGCTGGTGGAACTACAAATATAGATTCCCGCGGTTACGATAGTTGCACGACCAGTTTGGCTAGAAGATACGAGAGAGGCATAACCTTAACTTTTAATTCTAATCCGACCTATGCGGAATCAAATTATTATTCCCAAAGTACATATTATTCTCAATCAACATATATTGCTGCACCGACAATTACTTGGTACAACAATTCAACTTGCACTGGATCTCCCGCTGGTAGCCAAGACATGTCTGTCACTGCCTTTAAAGGATTTGGGTCCGGAACATTCTGTGTAAAATTTAGTGCGAATACGAATGTTAGTTTTAGGGGTATATCTGGCGGTGGCGGTGGCTCAGGCACAAACGGTACGGGGGCAGGTGGCGGTGGCGGTGGCGGGGCCAGAACAAGTGGTGTCTCTCTTTCAGTTTTGAGTGCCAGGAATTATGTTTTACATGTAGGATCTGGTGGCTCAGGCGGGATATGCTGTGGAGCAGCTTTAAATGGTTCGGCCGGTGGTACAACTGATTTGGCTGATGGCGTAACCACACTGGTGTTATTAAACGGTGGCGGTGGCGGCATAAATAATGGTGGTAACGGTGGTGCGGGCGGAACATGTGGGTCTACTAGTCCAGCAATGACAAATTGTATAAGTGGGGGCGCTGGAGGTGGTCATGGTAATCCGGGTAATCACGGAGGTGATGTGGCAAATGGCGGAGGCGGAGGCGGTGGCGGAGGGGATGGGTTTATTGATGATTCGGGCCAGAATCCATGTGTAAACGGCAATGGTGCAAATGGCGGAAGGGGTGGTAACGGTACTGTAAGTGGAAGTGTTGCTGGCCAAGGAGATGGCTCAACCGGACCACATGGCGGAGCTGGAGGGCAAGCAGGATGTGCCACGGGTGTTGGCGGTGGCGGTGGCGGTGGCTATACTTTTTCTGAGACAAGTACATCGCGTGGTGGTGGTGGGGGAGGGGCTGCGGGCAATGCAGGTCAAGATGATGGAACTGGGACTCTTGTTTCAGCTACTGCAAATGGAGGTCAGGGCATAAATGGCTACGCAATATTTACTTACCCTTAACTTTAAAAAATAAAATTTTCCTGTAAAATGTTGAAATAGCCATGTCTATTTCAAAAGAAGAAAGGGCCAGGATAGAAAATCTCAAAAAAACTATCGAAAGGCATAGGAGGCTTTATCATGAAAAAGATAAACCGGAAATTTCAGATGAAGCCTACGATTCTTTGATTCGCGAGCTGGAATCCTTAGAAGCGAAATATCCTAAACTTAAAACCAAAGATACGCCTACTGAACGAATTGGTGGCGAGCCTCTTAAAGAGTTTGTTAAAGTTAAGCACGAAGTTAGGCAATGGTCCTACGACGACGCTTTTAATTTTGAAGAATTAAAAAAATGGGACGAGAGGGTTAGAAATTTAGTTCGCAAAGAAGGGTTAAGTTCTGAAAAAATAGAATACTGCTGTGAATTAAAAATTGACGGTCTTAAAGTTGTTTTGACGTATGAAAAGGGCAAATTTATTCGTGGGGCCACTCGCGGCAACGGGCAAATTGGAGAGGACGTAACACATAATGTCCGCACAATTAAAAGTATTCCCCTAGAGCTTTCCGAAAAAGTTGATTTGGTGGCGGTAGGAGAAGCTTGGATTGGTAAAAAAGATTTAGTCGAGATAAATAAAGAAAGAAAAAAAGAAGATTTACCGCTTTATGCCAACACCCGCAATCTGGCCGCGGGCTCTATGCGCCAATTGGATCCTAAAATGACAGCTTCGCGCAGAATCAATTCTTTTGTTTATGATATTGATTCTTTAAGCAAGGGTCAGCCCAATACTCAAAAAGAAGAAATAAATTATTTAAAAAAGCTCGGTTTTGAAACAAACCCGCACTTTGAAGTTTTCAGTACTTTAGATGAAGTAAATCAATTTTACGAAGAGTGGGTTAAGAAAAGACATGATTTGGATTATGAACTCGATGGTATTGTAATTAAAATAAACTCCAACCGTATCCAAAATGCCCTGGGTTACACCGCTAAATCACCTCGCTGGGGCATTGCCTACAAATTTCCCGCGGAGCAAGTTACAACCAAAGTTTTAGATATCGTGCTTCAGGTCGGTCGCACAGGGGTTTTAACTCCTGTGGCTCATTTGGAACCAGTGGTAGTGGCTGGTTCAACCGTTTCCCGGGCGACACTTCATAACGAAGATGAAATAAGGCGATTGGATGTGCGTGTGGGCGATACAGTCATACTCCAAAAAGCCGGAGATGTTATCCCAGATATTGTTTCGGTCGTGAAAGACTTACGTACCGGCAAAGAAAAAGAATATAAATTTCCCAAGAATGTTCCGCAGTGTGGTGGAGATGGTCGAATTGAGCGAGTTCCAGGACAAGTGGCTTGGCGCTGTGTCAGCAAGAATTCTTATGTGCAGCAAAAAAGAAAGTTTTATCATTTTGTAGGGAAGTCGGCATTTAATATTGAAGGTCTGGGTCCTAAAATAATTGATGTGCTTTTAGGGGAAGGTTTAATTTCCGAGTATGCAGATGTCTTCACTTTAAAACGGGGCGATCTTTTGGCCCTGCCACGCTTTGCTGAAAAGTCAGTAGATAATTTATTGGAATCAATCAAAGGATCTCGTACTGTGGAGTTGCCACGTCTTTTGGTAAGTCTCTCTGTTCCCCAAGTGGGTGAAGAGACAGCCAATGATTTAAGTCGGCACTTCAAAACTTTAGAGAAAATAATGAAAGCTAAATATCCAGATTTGGAAAGACTCCAAGGGGTCGGGCCAATTGTCGCTTCCTCGGTTGTGGAGTTTTTTAAATCCAAAGAAAATAAAAAGATTGTTTCTGATTTACTTAAGCAAGTTAAGATTGAGAAAATTACGGCTCAAAAATCTTCCGGGAAATTGGTTGGCAAGATATTTGTTTTGACAGGAACATTGGAGACATTGGGTCGCGACGAGGCAAAAGAGAAAATAAGGACCTTGGGTGGTAAGGTTACAGGCAGTGTCTCCAAAGAAACTAATTATGTGGTGGTTGGAGATTCGCCGGGATCTAAGTATGACAAGGCGCAGGAGTTAGGGATAACGGTCTTAACTGAGGCTCAATTTCTAAATATGCTGAAACCCCATTAGATGAACTCAGAGACACCTAAAGACAAATTATAGGTGCTTCAATTAGCTATAATCACTGGAAAAACATATTTAGCTTTTATCTAACGGGGTGAATGACTGGATGGGTTAAAAGTGTTACCATTCTAAAATGATTTCAAAACAAGACGTAGAGAATCTAGCTAAACTAGCTCGTATCCAAGTAACTCCCGAAGAATCTCAAAGTTTAACTTCCGAGATAGAATCTATTTTGGGTTATGTTGGTCAGGTAAAAGAAATAGCTAGCTCGGGCGAAGAAGAACTGCCAGTTCTCAGGAATGTATTAAGAGAAGATGAGGTGATTCATACCCCGGGCGAGTTTAGTGAAGATCTGCTCGAGTTATCTCCAGAGAGAGAAAACAATTATGTTAAGGTCAAAAAAATATTGGAATGAAGATTGAAAACCTCACAATTGAAAAGGCACGAAAGGCCTTAGATAAAAAAGAATTCAGTGCTGTTGAACTAGCTCAAGCTTATCTCGACGCAATAAAAGAAAAAAACAAAGAGCTGAATGCGTATTTAGAAGTTTATGAGGATGTTTTAGAGCAAGCAAAATTAGCCGATGAGAGAATTGCAAAAGGGGAGAGCACATCCCTTTTAGGGATTCCGCTTGCGATAAAAGACAACATCTTAATCAAAGGCAAAAAAGTTTCCGCTGCATCAAAAATCCTAACTAACTATGTTGCGCCATACGACTCGACGGTAATTAAAAGATTAAAAGAGCAAGGTGCGGTCTTTTTGGGTCGAACAAATATGGATGAGTTTGCTTTAGGTAGTTCTACTGAAAATTCAGCCTTTGGTCCCACCAAAAACCCGCATGATATTAGCCGCGTCCCCGGAGGAACTTCGGGTGGCTCAGCTGCAGCGACCATAAGCAATCTGGCTTTGGCAGCTCTCGGCACTGATACCGGTGGATCGGTTCGACTGCCGGCGTGTTTTTGTGGCGTTGTAGGTTTAAAGCCAACTTATGGACGAGTCTCGAGATATGGAATTATTGCAGCGGCCTCTTCACTAGAGCAAGTTGGAGTATTGGGTAAAACAGTAGGAGATGCGGAGATAATTTACAATGCTATAAAGGGCAACGATCAAAACGACAGCACTACTATAAAAGAAGATACATATAATATTGAGAAAAAAAATAAAATTACAATTGGAATCCCATGGGACTTGGTCCAAACTGAAGGTACGGACAAAGATGTTCTAGAAAATTTTAAAAATTCAGTAGAAACTCTCAAAAAATTAGGCTTTGAAATAAAAGAAATTAAATTACCTAATATAAAATACTGTTTACCTCTTTATTATATTGTAAATTTCGCAGAAGTTTCATCTAACTTGGCTCGTTATGATGGTATGAAATATGGTCTGCGAGTTTCTGGTAAGGATCTTTTATCTGATTATCTTTTAACTCGTAGCAGTGGTTTTGGGGCAGAGGCTAAAAGAAGAATCTTGCTTGGCACATATGTTCTTTCCTCCGGCTATTACGATGCATATTACGGTCAAGCTCAAATGGCGCGAGGTACAATGAGAGAAGATTTCAAGAAAGTATTTTCTGAGGTCGATTTAATTCTCACTCCTACTTCACCGATTCCACCTTGGAAAATAGGTGGTAAGACTGATCCTCTTTCTGTGTATCTAGCGGATATTTTTACAGTGACTCCAAACATTGTAGGAGTACCAGCAATTTCAATTCCATCAGGTTTTATGAACATCGATGGAAAAGATTTGCCACTCGGCATTCAATTTATGGCACCACATGGTGGGGAGGAGCTACTTTTAAATATTGGTAAAAAGTTTTTAGGGGAATAGAATATAAGAAGTATGGCAGATGACAAAGGTAAAGCTCCTCCAGCAGCTCCACCCCCTAGCAAGGATGCTTTTGTGGAAATTGCTGAAATAATTATTGGAGGTTTGGTTCTACTTTATTTAGCCAACAGTTTATTTTTAGGGATTCAACACAATCGCCTTTTTTCCTTGGGCTGGAAAGCATTCACTAAAGAAGGAATTTATCTCTCTCATAGTTTGCCAATTGCTGCTCTAAACAATCCAATTGGGGTGAGAGTCTACAACAAAAATAATGTAAACGTTTATGATTCTCCGAATGGCAATAAAATCGGGGAGCAACCTCAGTTTGCTGAAGGTAAAATTTTGCAAGGACCGGTTGTTATCGACGGTATTAATTATTGGTATGTAGATTATGATAGCGGTACAGACGGTTGGGTAAGGGAGAGTGGCATTTTGTACTTACAAAGTCAGCCTAATCTGGCCGAAAGAATCTTTATTTGGGTAGGATCTCTGGTCGGATTAGTCCGCATACTTATTTTTGTATTTTGTATCCTGGCAATTGTAGGAATATTTTATCTGGTAAGAGAATTAACTAAATTACGTGTCACTGAAAGAAAATCATTATATGTGGAACGGACTATCCCAGAACCGCCCAAAAACCCCCAATGGCAAATAGTTTTGACTCATATTGAATCGACCAATCAAAATGATTGGCGACAGGCGATTCTGGAAGCGGATATTATTTTGAGTAGTCTTTTAGACACGATGTTTTTACCAGGGGAGACAATAGGGGATAAGTTGAAGTCTGTTGAAAAAGCTGACTTCAGAACAATTGATAATGCTTGGGAGGCTCACAAAACACGCAATCAAATTGCACACGAGGGAAGTAATTTTAAAATAGATCAGAAAGAGGCGAAGAGAGTAGTAGATCTATACAGATCAGTATTTGAAGAGTTTAGTATAATTTAAAAATATGAAAAAACTCCGTATGGAGTTTTTTCATTCTTGTTGCCTTCAGTAATTCCTTGTTGCGGGACCACGACTTGCACGTAGATCCCGAGGTTATGAGCCTCGTGAGTTACTGTTACTCCATCCCGCTATGAATTTAGAAAGTCTAGCATAAACATTACCACGATTCAATTCAGTCTTTGACAGAGGATTTCATTATATGTATCCTGACGACAGGAGGTGTTGTGCGCGAAAGAAAAGATGAAGTTCCGGGGTGGGCAATAAGGCTAGGGATGGGACTAAATCCCAAGGAGGCTCATTACCGGCTCGGGCCATTTCTTCAAACCATCGGATACTCGTTTCAGCGCTTGGAATCCAAGTTTGGTCTGAGGCCATTCCTGCGTCGTTTCTGTGTTACGTTTTACAACGAGGACATAGAAGCTGGCGCTCTCTATCAGGTTTCTGACAAACTGATAGTAACCGAACGGGGTTTCATTCTTGAGGTAACGATTGCAAGGGAGGGGCGTACGGAAGCGTTTTGTTCTGTCGTCATCATCCTGCGCAATACAACGGGGAAGCCCGTACTTCTCCCACGCGAGTTGTATGGCCGGCTCAAGATGAGTCTCGTTGAGTAATTCCGCGAAGAGTTCAAAGCTCTTCGCGGATCGTCGTTTATGTTTGTGTCGGCGGGAGGAGTCGCACCTCCGACCTTGGGCTTATGAGTCCCACGCTCTAACTGTCTGAGCTACGCCGACAATAGGAAAAATATAACAGAAATGAGCCAAAAAAACTATTAATTGTGTGGATAAACGGTTAGGTAACTACGCTATACTGGTATAATTAAATTATGTATAAGTCAAAAAAAGTCGATCAGAACTTTTTTAAAAAATGGTCACCTAACATGGCATACATTTTAGGTTTTTTTGCTGCTGATGGATATATAACTATAAATAAAAGAGGTGGAAACTATTGGTCCATAAATATTGCTGACCGTGATCTATTAAAAAAAATAAAAAAAGAAATAAAGTCAGAACATAAAATAGGTACAAGGGTTAGGAAAAATAAGGGTCATATTACTTATCGTTTACAAGTAGGTAGTAAAAAAATCTGTGCAGACATTAGAAAGATCGGTTTTCATGAAAACAAAACAATGAATATGAATATTCCGAAAGTACCACTCAAGTATTTCTGTCATTTCACTAGAGGATATTTTGATGGCGATGGCAATGTGTGGGTTGGGTTAATACACAAAGAAAGGAAAACTAGGACCTTGGCAATACAGACTGTATTCACTTCTTGTTCCGAATCTTTCTTGCTGTCCTTACGTAATAAATTAGAGTTTTTTGGAATAAACAAAGGAGTTATTAGAAAAGGCAAGGGTAATTATTTTCGTCTAACTTATAGCATTAATAATTCTTTAAAATTATCAAATTTTATGTATAATGATCTGGATGCATCGAGACTTTATTTAAGCAGGAAAAGAGATGTATTTAGGGGATATATAAAAATGCGGCCGTAGCTCAATTTGGTTAGAGCTCCGTCCTGTCACGACGGAGGTTGCCGGTTCAAGTCCGGTCGGTCGCGCATCGGAAAATTT
>CAZQKP010000014.1:0-12377 GCA_964594005.1 uncultured Candidatus Saccharibacteria bacterium | reverse complement strand
GGGATTTGTAACTGTTCACTAGATGAACTACGGCCCCCACATCGCTAGAATTTTTGGGAAATAGAATTAATTTTGGTTTAATTTGAAATAAACTAGCGTCACGAGAGTAAAATTTCAGTGCCTCTTCGCTTCCATCAATATCGCCTTTAAAACTTTCCTTGAGTTTCTGTAAAAATTCTGGATTCATTCATTTATCTTAACAGAATAAGTTATTTTTTACGAAGCGTTTGACTTATTTAAGTATAGAATGCACTATATTAAGTGGATCCTTTTCAAGGAGGTGAACGTGGCGTACAGGCTTCACGGTGCTCAGAGTCATCTGCAGATGATCGGTTGCGGTTCATGTTACCGCGCTCAGCCCGACAGGAAGCAGAAGAAGTGCATCCACTGTGGTAGCGACAATCTGACAACGATTGAAGCTCCGCCGGCTACCAAGCCGGTCATGTCGACGAAGGCGAAATCGGTGCAAGCATAGACCGTCCCACCTTAGGTCGCCCCTTATCCCAGCGGGGGCAAGTTCGTTTGAAATACATAAGTTTGTAATTTGGAAGCCCCTCGTCGTCGTTGCCGTGGCCGCGTCTCTCGTCGGGCTTTTTCCGTGCCAGTAATAGCCATATGGTATAATTTTTCGAATGGATCCCGTTAGAAATAGCGGAGATTCAATATTACCAAAGTCAGATAAGTTTAATTATTAAATAAGGAGTGATTTCTAAATAAATGATCTCCTATTTCTAACGGGATGGATTTTGTTTCAGAATTTTTTAAGGAATGGAAACAAGTTGGGGCAATCTCGCCTAGCTCTACTTTTTTAGTGAATGACATGTTAGATGAGGTTGATTTTAGAAAGGCAAGAATCATTGTGGAGTTAGGCGCAGGCAGTGGCTCTTTTACTAAAGAAATTTTGCGCCGCATGGATGGGGACGCTAAATTTTTTGTATTTGAAATAAACCAGGCTTTCTATAGTCGTCTAAGTCGAATAAAAGATTCGCGTCTCAAGGTCATCCATGATTCAGCGGAAAATATTTTAAAATATATCCCTGCCCAAAATGTAGACTATGTTATTTCAGGCATTCCACTTTCAAATCTAAAAAAAGAAGATAAGAAAAATATTATTAGAAGCTCATTGAAAACCTTAAAAAAGAATGGATTATTTTTACAATTTCAGTATTTTCCTGAATCTCTCTCGCTTTTAAAGCAGTTTTTTAAAGAAGTGAAACTAAAATTTACTTTTCTTAACACCCCGCCAGCCTTTTTCTATATTTGTCGAAAATTTTAGATAACAAAAAAACCGCCAGGGAGGCGGTTTTTTTGTTGCGTTAGCTTATAGGGATAATGTTTTTAGAGAGAATTCGGCCGATGAGCCAACATTGTTACTTCCATCTACTGACTGGACCTTAAAGAAGTAAGTTGTACTTGCAGTAAGGTTAGGCACAGTGAAGAGGTGGTTGGTTGAGAAAGTGGTAGTACCGAGAGATGAACTGGATGCAGTTACAGGGGAAACTCCCGAGTAAAAGACAGTTCCATTGGCAGATTCGTTTGTTTGCCAACCAACTTGAACAGAAGTTGAAGCTACGATTCCAACCACGTTTTGAATTTGTGGTGGAGTCGTGTCAACTGGTTGAGATAGAGTAGTAATACTGAACTGAGATGAGGTGGCAGTATTGCCAGATTTATCTTTGGATTGAAGCATAACTACGTAAGTAGTACTTGCTGATAAACCAGAGATAATCACATGATGGTCTTTAACCAGGGCATTTGAGCCGGTAGAAAGATTGGTAGAATTAATGCCATAGAAGACTGTACTATTTGCGTTTTCGTTTGTTTTCCAATCGATCTGCGCCATAGTTACTCCAACATTTGCATGAATGTTAGTTATAACTGGAGCGGTCCTATCCGGAGTTGTGGTTGCATTGCCATGTAGTTTTCTGAAGATACCGAATGGCAAGAAGCAATTCTCTTCTATGCTTGCCTGTCCATTAATCTTTATAAAGCCAGGTGCAACTAAGTGACCAAAAGCTCTCAAACAACTTTTTTCACCCCCTTCTTCCTTTTTGTTATCTTTATTTTGATCCTCGTTTTCTTTATTTTCTTTTTTAAGTTCCTTGTTTAATTTAGCGTCAAGTTTCACGGATTCTTTTATCTCTATGCCGTTATCTTTGGCAAGAGAAAGTGCTGGCGTAAGGACAACTGTTGAAATCAAAATCGTCCCAGCCAAGATTTTATTTAGTTTGTTCATATTAGTTTTATTAATTACTTAAGGCTAAAAAGCCTTGCTAAAATAGACGGCTTAATTTCATTATTCTTACGCGATTGTTTTTTTGACCTTTCTGGCTATAATGCGGTAAGAAATCTAGGGTGAATTCGTCTAAATTAATGGATAAAAAAAGAGAACAATTTATTGATACATACAATAAAGAGGCCGATGCAATCTTCCGTTTTTGCCTCATACGCACATCTCAAAAAGAGGTGGCTGTTGATATGACGCAGGACACTTTCTTACGTTTTTGGGATACCATGGCGAAGGGTGAAAAAATTGATTATCCCAAAGCGTTTTTATTCAAGATTGCAAAGAATCTCGTGATTGATTGGTATCGTAAAAAGAAAGCAACCTCACTTGATTTCTTGACGGATGATGAAGAGGGAGGCTCGGAGGAATTACTTATGGACAAAAACTCTGTAGAGCTGGAACTTTCTTCAGATGGCAGACTGGCTCTGGAGAAAATAGATAATCTACCCAAGATTTATCAAGAAGTAGTTTACCTGCGGTTTGTGGAAGATTTAAAACCCAGAGAGATTGCTGAAGTGTTGGGGGAGAGTGTAAATGTAGTTTCGGTTAGGATTACGCGGGGGATTGAGGCGCTAAGGAAAATAACCGGACTAGATAATAAAAATTAAAAAAATGCAGAATGATTTCAATAAAGGCATAGAGAATTTAAAAAAGCTTTCATTAAATATGGAAGATAAAAAAGCTATTTTAAATAATTTAGTTGATCATATAAATAGAACCCCAACTAAAAAATTCAAATCGGATTTTTCATGGTTTGCGTATCTTGCCCAAAAGCAATATTTTTACGCAGCTTTAGTCGTACTCCTTATAACTGGTTCTGGAGTTGTTTTAGCAGCTTCCAACGGCGCTTTGCCTGGGGATTTGCTTTATCCAATAAAAGTTAATTTAAGCGAACCGCTGGAAGGAGTTACGATGCTAAGCGAGACTTCCAAGGTTAATTGGCGAGCAGAAGTATTAAATCGTAGGTTTGAGGAAGTCGAAACCTTGGCCGCCAAAGGTAAACTGAACCCAATCAATCAAAAAGTTGCAGAAGTGGGCTTAACTCAGGCAGTTGACTCTTTAAATAAGACCTTAACTGCTGTCGCAAGTAGTAGTTTAGAGGTAAACCAGGCTGCTGAAGAAGCTCAAATAAAAGTTTCTGTACACGATCGCATTCTCCAAAAATTAGAAAATCATTCGCCCGCCCAAAAAGATCAAATTTTAGAATTGCGCTTCAGTGTTCAAGGTAAAAATAAGAGTTTTAATTTTAAAAAACAGAACAGTAGTGCATCATTTAAGAGCGAGCAAGATCGAGTTCTAAATTTAATCCAGAATACAGAACAGAATATTCAAAATGCAAAAAAAGTCTCCAAGAATAATTTACAAGCAGATATTATTTCTGATACTGAAGTGGATTTAAATGTTGCCAAAGCGACTTTGAATGAAGCGAACGAGCAGAATAGTTCAGGGGAGGCGACTAGTGCTGTGCTTCAATTGAATACTTCCCGAAGAATTCTAGAAAATGCCAACGCTTATCTAGATCAAGGTATAAAAGTAGGCAGCGAAACTGGGAATTAGTGCTATAATTCTAAAATGGTTTTGTTTATTCTTTCCTTTGTTGCAGGAGTTTTAACTGTTCTTGCTCCATGCACTCTACCGCTCTTGCCGGTTATCATCGGTGGCACATTAGATAATAAGCCAAGTAAGGCGAAAGTTTTCACTGTTGTTCTTTCTCTATCTCTCTCAATTGCCTTATTTACAATTTTACTTAAGGTTAGCACTCTGTTTATTAATATTCCGCAGGAGTTTTGGGCAGTAATTTCAGGTGTAATTATTATTCTCTTCGGGGCGTTTACTCTCATACCTTCCATGTGGGAATCACTACCTTTTGTTAACCGTTTAAACACGGGAGGGAATGAGTTAATGTCCAAGGGTTATCAAAGGAAAGGGTTTTGGGGTGATGTCATTATCGGCGCTTCTCTCGGCCCAGTCTTTTCCTCCTGCAGTCCGACTTATTTTGTTATTCTAGCGACTGTTTTGCCTCAAAATTTAGCTTTGGGCTTAGTCGACCTTCTGGCTTACGTAGTCGGCCTCGCTATAATGCTTATTTTGGTCGCGTTCCTCGGTCAAAAAATTGTAAATAAACTGGGGGGCGTTTCAGATACAAACGGCATATTTAGAAAGTTCTTGGGCATTCTATTTATTGTGCTCGGGGTAATGATAATTTTTGGTATAGATAAAAAAATCGAGTACGATCTGCTTTCGGGAGGTTTATTTGATATAACCAGAGTGGAACAAAATCTGCTCAAATTAAATTCTCCTGGCAATGGTTTGCCGAACAATCCAATTCCAGATAATGATGATGGGGCAGATGAAGCGACAAGTACCACTTCAACTCCTTCTGTTACAATTCCAAAAATGCACGGACCAAAAGCACCTGAAATTGTAAATCCAAGTGGCTATATTAATACAGATAATTTGCCGATAACAATCGGCCAGTTTAGGGGTAAAAAAGTTGTGCTCCTCGACGTGTGGACTTATAGCTGTATAAATTGCCAGAGGACTTTGCCTTATGTAGAAGCCTGGTATGAAAAGTATAAAGATAAGGGTTTGGTTGTAATCGGTTTACACACACCAGAGTTTGCATTTGAAAAAGTAAAATCCAATGTAGAGGATGCAGTCAAAAAATTTGGCCTAACCTATCCGGTTGTGATGGATAATGATTATTCCACCTGGACAGCTTATGGCAATCAATACTGGCCGAGAAAATATTTAATCAGCGAAGATGGGGAAATAATTTACGATCATATTGGGGAAGGTAACTATGACGAGACGGAAAAACAAATTCAAAAAGCTCTTTCGGAATTAAATCAAAAAATGATAAATAGCACGACCACCGCACCAACCAACGCTATATCTTTTGATCCAAGCAAGGTAAAAAGTCCTGAGACCTATTTTGGTTCAAACCGTAACGAGTATTTGGCAAATGGTAGTCAAGGCGTGCAGGGTGTGCAATCTTTTTCCTTACCTCAGAATGTGGCTTCAAATGCGCTGTATCTAGAAGGCTCTTGGAATATTTTCCCGGAGTACGCGACTTCTAATAGTGACGCCAAAATAGTTTTTAAATTTAATTCCAAAAATGTTTATATAGTGGCTAGCTCAGATGTGGGTGTAACAGTGAAAATCATGGAAGATGGTAAATTTATAAAAAATTTACAGATAAAGGCCAATCAACTCTATCCGGTTATTCAGGGTACTGATTATAGTGAGCACACTCTCGAAATTGATACTCCGGCTGGACTCAATGCTTTTACGTTCACATTTGGCTAGGATATAATGCTTTCATGAAATCTATATTGAAATTATTCTGTATTGTTGTGGCATTTTCTATAATCTTTTTCCTTTTAAGGTTTCACGGTAATTATTTAGGATATAATGTTGATACATTAATTACCGACTTGGGCGGCTTAACTTATCTTTATTCTACTGTCGGAACTATATTTGCTGTGTTTTCTGCTTTTCTGATTTTATCTGAGTCCCAGGATTGGAATACTCTGGTTAATTCTTCAAAAAATGAAATCAGATATCTAAATGAAATATTATTGTGGTCTAGCAGTTTTTCATCTCAAATAAATAATGAAGTTGCTGAGCTTTCGAAGAGGTACCTTAAAGAAGTTGTGGGTAGTGAATGGACAAAATTGAGTAATGGCCAAGAAGATTCAGATACCGCAAAGATATTGGATGAATTTCACAAGGTAATTGCTCGAGTTTCAAAAGACAATCAGCAATTTTCCTCAGTACTCTTTCTTAGTTTTAATAACTTTCTCAGTAATCGATCAATAAGAATAGATTACAGTTATGAACCATTGGCTAAGATTTTGAAGATGACAGTCATATTTGTGGCAGTTGTACTCATCATTCTCTCATTACTTATTGGCGTACATAATTTATGGCTGGATTATCTTTTTATGCTTAGTATTGTCACGCTTGTCTCGGTTATTTTATTGGTAATTGACGATTTAGATAACCCTCTCAAACCCGGAGATTGGTATTTGAGTTCAGAAGAGTATAATAAGTTATTAATTAGTATTGTTTCTAGTAGATAATATTATGAAGCAAGTTAAATCTCTCGATGAAATAAAAAGTTTACGTAAGCCGGTCAGGAATGTAAATCAAGAGCAGAAAAAAAGATTATCTTCCCTGGATAATTTTGCTCTCTGGATTACGGAGCATATTGGCACCATGGGATTTTTTCTCGTTATCCTTTTTTGGACAATTATTTGGATGGGTTGGAATGTCCTGGGGCCAAAGGAGTATCAGTTCGATCCTTTCCCGGCTTTTGTTCTCTGGCTCTTTATTTCCAATATGATTCAGATTTTCCTCATGCCACTTCTTTTAATTGGGCAGAATCTCCAAAGTCAGCATGCCGAAGTCAGAGCGGAGGCGGAATTTGAAGTTAATGTTAAATCAGAAAGGGAAATTGAGACAATTATCCAACACTTGGAAAATCAAAACGAGGTTTTGGCAGAAATTCAAAATAGATTAAAGTAACTATTTTTTAATTTCTGATTCTAGATGGTGAATTTCTTCTTCCACTTTGTTTAAAGTCTTTTGGATTTTGGCAATCTGCTCTTCTTCTGTTTCTATTTCACCCTTAGTTTTTTCGGCGAGCTTTTTATCACCGGAAAGCCCAGAAATAATGAGTCTATTACCTATAAAACTTGAAACAAAGACACCAGTGACAAGGAGAATTACGGCTCCAATTATGGTAGAAGTGATAGAGCTTAAATTTACATCATCTGCCAAATGCCAAAGGCCTCGCCAAAATAAAATAACACCGATACTACCAAAGAGAGCGTAAACAAGCGGATGGAGAGATAGTTTTGCCCGTGTCTTGTCTTCTAGTTTGTCGAAAAAGCTGAATAACTTTTTGGTCATGTTACAATAATAACATGAATCCCGTTAGAAATTATTCATTTAAAACCACGATTTTTAGTGATGATTCAGAACGGCATGAGGCTTTCTCGACTTTTATCAAATTAACTACGGAAACTAATGTTTCCTATTTCTAACGGGATGAAACCACTTGAGGAAATGACCAAAGAAGACATTGCGGAAATAAAAATGATGGTATTTGATGTGGATGGTGTTTTAGTTAAACGGGGCACTAAAATTAGCCAAGTGGGCAACACCACTACGCTCGAGACCAAAGTGATCGAATTTAAGGAAATTGAAGAGATAAAAATGCTTCACGAAAAAGGTTATCAAGTGAACATTTCTTCTGGTAGGGGACTCTATATGCTGCAGGAAATGTTTCGGGAGGTTTTGCCTTACGTTCTTTTAACTTATGAAAATGGAAGTGCAACTTGGTACAAGGGCAAAATTTATCAGCATATTAATAGCTTCGATTATTTAAAAGATATTTATCCTAAACTCCGCGCCGTTCAAAATCCTAAAATAAAAGGTTTTGAACCAAAAGAATTTATTATTACTATCCATTGTACCGAAGAGTTGAAAGAAATAGAGGATATTGTGGCAAGTGACCCCAGGCTTTACACGGTTTGGAACGGGGAGGCCTACGATGTTGGCGTGAAAGATATGCAGACCAAGGCTCTGGGCCTACGCCAAGTTATGAAGATTTTAAAGCTTAAGAAGAAAAATGTAATGGCAATGGGGGATAACTTCAATGACAAGGAACTTCTCAAGAAGGCAGGTATGCCTATTTCTGCAGATAAAACCAGGGTGAAGGGTAAGTTTTACGTGCCGCTAGAGGGGCAATATTTACCAGCGAGGCTCCTTATGCAGAAGGTTCTAGCCCTAATTTAAGTACTGAGGTGAGATATATTTCTCGAAAAGCAATCTATCTAGGCCTGCTGGCCTAGCGAACTTCTCGTCGCCTGCGCTCCTGCGAAAGGCTTTTCTCAAAACACATCTCACCTCAGTATCCACACACTTTCTGTTCCAGCCTTATTTTTAGTGCTAAAATTTATACATGAATCCCGTTACCACCAAAAGGCCTTGGGGGTCATTTACTCGTTTTTCATGGAATGAACCGAGTACAGTAAAAATTTTGCATATAAATAAGGGCGAAGAATTTAGTTTGCAGTATCATACTCATCGCGAAGAATTTTGGAAAATTTTAAAAGGTAATCCAGAGGTTGTTGTGGGGGATAAAACTTATCATCCCAAGGAGGGCGAGGAGTTTACAATTATTCCTCACACTAACCACAGGATTTCGGCTCCGACAGATGATGTGGCGGTCCTGGAAATTTCCAAAGGTGAGTTTGATGAAGATGACATTGTTCGTTTAGAAGATAAGTATGGGAGAAGTTGAGGAATAAGTTTGTGCCCTCATGCCAAAGAAAAGCTCTTCAAAAATTAAAAAGATAAAAACAACCGGAGGTGAACCGCTTGCGATCACGTCTGTGACAGGGGGTGTAGCAATGCTAGAGAAAAACAAAACAGGTAATTTATTTTTATCTTGGAGTACAGATGGTTTGATTTTCACCACAGACGAAAGAGAGGTAGTAATAAAGCAGCACACCGGCCGAAAAGAAAATTTAAAACTCTGTAGCAATTTCTGTCTCTCCCAGACTCCCAATAGCTACCTCTTAACATATGTTAAAAAAAATAGAACTAAACAAACACTTCTGGTAGCGAAATCGCTAGATCTATATGAATTTAAAATAAAATCAGAAACTGCTATAGAGGAGGAAAGTAGATCCGCGGTATCTTACAATCCGCAAAAAAATCTTTTTACTATGTGGCGAGATGGTTTATTTATTCGCTCTTACACTAGCCCAGCCCTAACTCACTGGAAAGAAAGGCCTCAGCTTCTTTTTACCTCTAGAAATAATGAATTTGATAAAGATAGAATTTCCATAATCGGCTCAATTGTCACCAAAGACGAGAGCTTTCTTTTTTATGACGCTTCGCTTAAACAAAAAGATAAAATCTTGCTTCAAGCGGGAGTGGTAATTTTTAGTCGGGAAGATTTTAATCGTATTTCTTGGCGAAGTCACAAACCAATTTGGCAAGGAATAGTGGAAATTAAAGACAAAAAAACAAAATCTACACCAATTGGGGTGGTGCAAATTGGCAAGGATTTAATAATTTACTGGTTAGTTGGCACATCAAATATTATTTCTTTAACCTTGCCAGGAATATTTAAAAATATTGAAGAAACCAGATTTAGACCAGCAATTTTTCATCGCTTCGAGCATAACCCGATTATTTCACCTCGCGAAACCCACGATTGGGAAATTGAAGGCACATTTAATCCGGCCGTAGTAGATGACGAAGAGGGAATGGTGCATCTCTTATACCGCGCGATTGGTCGGGACGGTATATCGCGCATCGGTTATGCTCAAAGCAAAGACGGCTCAAATTTTGAGAAAAGATCCTCGCAGCCAATTTTTGAACCATCAATCGGTTTTGGTATTCCGGATATAAATAAAGTTATGGGGCCAATAGGCTATCATCCAGCGATTTATACCTCTGGTGGTGGTTGGGGTGGTTCAGAAGATCCGAGAACAGTTCGAATTGATGGCAAAATTTATATGACTTATGTCGCGTTTGAAGGTTGGAATTCTGTTCGTATTGCTCTCACTTCAATTTCCGTGGATGATTTTAAAAATGAGAGATGGAAGTGGCGCCATCCAGTTTTTCTATCGCCTCCTGGCAGGATAAATAAAAATTGGCTTCTTTTCCCTGAAAAAATAAACGGCAAATTTGCCGTGCTGCACAGTATTGCACCTGAAATCATGATTGATTATGTAGATGATGTGGAAAATTTGGATAGTTTTATTGAAAGTACTAGAAAAGATGGCCCACAACCAGGTCGTAAAAATCACTGGGACAGTCTTTTGCGGGGATCTGGACCGCCTCCAATTAAGACTGAAAAAGGCTGGCTACTTCTTTATCACGCTCTAGAGGGTCATGAAATGGGGAGGTACAAACTAGGGGCAATGATTTTAAATAAAGATAATCCCACCGAAATTTTATACAGATCCAAGCATCCAATTTTAGCTCCTGATATGCATTATGAAAACAATGGCAAGCCAGGTGTAGTTTACGCTTCTGGCGCACTCATCCGTGGTGATGAACTATATATTTACTATGGCGGCGCGGATAAAGTAGTTTGTGTTGCTAAAACTCCACTTAATAAATTTTTGGATTACTTGGTTACTGGTAATGCGAATGCTTACGAATTAGCACGAGTGTAGAAATGAAAATAAAGAGTAAGTTTAAAAATTTAAAATCACGTCCTAAAATAAAAGATCGCTTATTTACAAGCGAAGTAATTGAAAAATACATTGAATCAATCTCTGAAAAAATAAAAGATCACGAACTGAGAAGGATGTTTACTCAATGTTTCCCGAATACTTTAGATACGACAGTGCATTATAGTGAGGATAAATCTGGTAAGCCAGAGACCTTTGTTTACACGGGAGATATCCCAGCAATGTGGCTTAGAGATTCTACGAACCAAGTTTGGCCATATTTGAGATTTGTTAAAGAGGATGAAAAAATTAGAAAATTATTTTCAGGATTAATTCATGCGCAAGCCAAATCTATTTTACTTGATCCCTATGCTAATGCCTTCGTTAATCTAAAGGATAAGAATTCTACAACAAACCCTTGGTGGCCCAAGGGCAAGGCTTGGAAAAAAGGAGTGTGGGAAAGAAAGTATGAACTTGATAGTCTCTGTTCTTTTTTCAGGCTTTCGGCAGGTTATTATGATAATAGTTCAAATTTGAAAGTCTTTGATAGTGATTGGGTCAGTGCGGTAAAAAAATCCCTGGAAGTCATAGAAAAAGAACAATCTACAGTATCAAAAGATAATATTAAAAATCTATTTTATTTTTATGGACCAGACAAAAAACCTCACCCAGCAATACGTTTAAGGGGATACGGATATCCAGGCAAAAAATCAGGTATGAGCAGAACTGTTTTCAGGCCATCAGATGATGAGGCGGTATTTCCTTATTTAATTCCAGCTAACGCAATGGCTGTTGTTAATTTAAAAGCATTGTCTGCAATTTTAGATAAGATTGGTGAGTTTAAACTAAAGACATCAGCACTATTTTTGGCAGATCAAATTGACATGGGAATAAAAAGTCATGGAGTTGTTAATAATAAAGACTTGGGACAAGTGTTTGCTTATGAAGTCGATGGCTTCGGATCGTATCTATTAATGGATGATCCCAATGTTCCAAATCTACTTTCATTACCTTACCTTGGGTACTGTTCATCAAGTAGTAATATTTATCAAAATACTAGAAAAATGGTCTTAAGCAGATCCGATCCGTTCTTTTCTTTTGGCAAGATAGCTTCTGGTCTTACTAGTCCGCATACTGGAGTGTTAGATTACTTTTGGCCAATGGCGACTATTATGCAGGCTTTAACTTCAAATGATGAAGAAGAAATAATTTCATGCTTAAAAATTTTAAAAAACACTCATGCGGGGACTTATTTTATACATGAAAGTGTAAATGTAGATAACCCTAAAAAATATACACGGCCTTGGTTTGGGTGGGCTAATTCATTATTTGGAGAGTTGATAGTTAGGGTCAGTGATGACTTCCCTCAAATTTTAAATAAAACAATCTGATGTTTAGAGTAAAAAAATCAAAATCAAATCCTATACTTTCCCCGAAATCAGATAGTGATTTTGAAAATTTGGCTACTTTTAATGGTAATCCGATTGAGGTGGGGAAAAGTACTTACCTTTTATATCGAGCACAATCAAAGTCAGTCAAATTCGAAGGTCATGATTTATCTTTTTCTACTATCGGCTTAGCTAAAAGTAAGGACGGTATGAATTTTTCGGATAGAGAACAGTTTATTTACCCAACTGAAGTTTGGGAAAGATATGGTTTGGAAGATCCAAGGGTGACTTATATTGGTGGACGTTATTATATTTTCTATACCGCACTTTCTGTTTTTCCTTTTTCTGGGGATGGGATAAAAGTAGGGCTGGCCATAAGTGATGACATGAAAACGGTTTCCGAAAAACATCCGGTCACGCCCTTCAATGCAAAGGCGATGATTTTGTTTCCAGAAAAAATAAATGGCAAATACGTAGCAATGCTTTCAGTTAATACAGACA
>CAZQKP010000013.1:0-12440 GCA_964594005.1 uncultured Candidatus Saccharibacteria bacterium | reverse complement strand
CGTTTGAAAAAGTTGGCACAACCACACTTTCGCCGGTCTACAACATGCTTTCTAAGCAAAAAAAGAGACCGACTTATTTAAAGTTGAGATTGGCGAGACTGTTTTTAGGTGCATAGAATTTCTCATCTATCTTTTAAATTCTCTTCTCAATTCGTCTTTCAATATTTCTATTCTTTCATCAATCAAACCATCAATACACAAATCAAGCCCTGAACCAAGAAGAGTAGCAAATAATACATACCACCACCAACTTACGGATTCCTTTGGCACTATCAATATTAAGATAATTAACCCAACTACAAACAAGAAAAAACCTATTACCGATTTAATCATTATTAGATTATATCTTTATTGTCCAAAAAATAAAATTCTCCCTTTATTTTCTCGGTATGTAAAGTTATCCACACCCATGCTATTGACTGGTGAACCAGCGTTCACCTATAATAATTTCATATAAGTAACTAAAAAAGATATGAGTAAATATAGAGCAGAAAGAGCATTGCGCAGAGAATTAGAAAATTTAAATGAAATTATTGATCAGAAAATAATTCGCGGACTCTCTTATGCCAGGGAGGCCAGACGACATAAATTTATTTTGAGAAGTATTTGGCACATTAAGAGAGCGAGTGAACCAAGTTGGTTTAGAAAATCATTTGCATAAAAACATGAGCAATCAAAAATACGATTCATATAAACAAAAAATTCTCTCCTTTTATAGAAAGCATAGGCGCATGCCGGGTTATAAGGAAATTATGTCTATGATTGGCTTCAGATCCAAAAATGCAGTTTATAAACTCATAAATAAAATGGTGGATGATGAGGTGATTGAGAAAGACTCTAGTGGTCGTTTAACCCCTATAAAAATATTTGGCGGCGTGCCACTTCTCGGCTTGGTGGAAGCAGGTATTCCAACTATAGCCGAGGAAGACAGGTCAAATACAATGAGTTTGGATGAATATCTGGTTGGAGATAAACAAGGGGTATACCTTCTAGAAGTTAAGGGCGATTCCATGATCGACGAGGGGATCCACGAGGGGGATCTAGTTTTGGCGGAAAGAAAGGGAGAGGCCAAGGACGGCGATATTGTTATAGCGGAAGTCGATGGTGGTTGGACAATGAAGTATTTTAAAAAGAAAGGAAACATAATTTATTTAAAAGCAGCCAACAAAAACTATTCTCCAATTTATCCGCAGTATGATATGAAAGTTGCTGCGATAGTTAAGGGTGTTATCCGCAAATATTAGAATCCTACTTGTTTGTGTTAGTATAAAAAAATGTACGAGGATCCTCTGCAGGAATTAGATAAGATAGTTCGGCAGATGCATGATAATGCGGGTAAGTATACTCAGCCAGTTCTAAAAAAGTACCCTCTCCTGTTTGCTTTCTTTGTTACTTTTTCAGTTGCTGCGATTCTTCATGGGTTTGAACTTTTTGTAGACCAGATTCCTTTTTTCCATGAGTACCCTGCTACTCTAATTGCTATCGGGGTTCTGTCTCTTTTTCTAACAGGGACATTATATAAATTACTAGAAAAAGATAGAAAATGACATTTAAAGAAAAAGTTTTTGCTATTGTTAAAAAAATTCCTAATGGCAGGGTTTTGACCTACAAAGAAGTAGCGAAGAGAGCAGGGAATCCTAAGGCATCTCGAGCGGTCGGTAATATTTTAAAGACAAATTATGATCCCAAAATTCCGTGCCACAGGGTTGTAAGGTCGGACGGTAAGGCAGGAGGCTACAATAGGGGAGAAAAAAACAAACTGAGGATACTTAAGTTGGAGGGCGCTTACTAGAGGAGTATAATTAACTTATTAATAGTTAATTAAAAACATGCTATCAGTCATAATTGCTGCAGTTGTTATTTTTGCGTTCGGGGCAATTTGGTTTACATTTTTATTTGGTAAGACTTGGGCCAAGCTTATGAATTTTCCAGCTGACATGATGTCGGGTGGGAATAAAGGTATGGCCAAAGAGATGGTTATTAATTTCCTAGGCGCCGTCCTAAGTGCCTGGGTAGTTTCATATCTATACCCAGAGCTTCTTGCTACTACTTATACGGAGTTTGCAAAAGATATAATTATTATCTGGCTTGGTTTCAGCTTCCCAATTTATATGAATCAGGCTTTGTGGGAGAGAAAGTCTTGGAACCTGGTTTGGCTTAACTCGGCCTACGGCATTATTTATTTTGCTCTAGCGAGTGGGGTTATATATTACATGGCAAGATAGAACACACATTTATTCCGTAGTCTAGTTGCCTCTATCTTAGATCAGTGTGGTTTATGGGGATAACTTAATTGACAGATTTGACAGCTTATTAGCCATTGTATATACTTAAATCTCAACTTTCAATGATTGAGTTTTGGTAGAAAGGAGAATGCAATTTAATTATTGGGCTAATTGGTTCTCACTATTTTAGTAGTAAAACATTAAAATTTAAATCAAAAGTAAACCTTAAGGGGAGAGGGTCTGCTTTTGTTCGTTTTTGTTTTTATTTTTAAACACACATAATTTATATGACCACGACTCACGCTCGTCCGCAGAAATTTTTTAGCCGTTACAAAAAACCACTAGTCAAGTCACCAAATTTTGTAGAGCCTCAGCTCGAGTCTTTTAAGTGGTTAATTGAAAAGGGCCTCAAAGAAGTATTCGATGAGTTTTCTTCTATTAGAGATTATTCCGAAAAGAAATTTACTTTAGATTTTACTGGTTTTGAATTGGCGGAAGCTAAATACGATGAATACTATGCGAAGGATCAGAAATTATCCTACGAGGCTCCACTTAAGGTAAAAGTTAAGTTAAAAAACCATGTCCTAGGCACAGAAAAGGAGCAGGAAATTTTCATGGCGGATTTTCCTCTAATGACTTCGCACGGCACATTTATCATTTCAGGGATTGAAAGAGTAATAGTGCCTCAGCTGGCTCGTTCTTATGGTGTATTTTTCACGGATTCTGAATCACGCGGGAGAAAACTCTTTGGCGCCAAGATCATTCCATCTCGCGGTGCATGGGTAGAAATTGAATCTGATGCAGAGGGAGTAATCTTTGTACGTATCGATCGCAAAAGGAAATTTCCAGCCTCAGCTCTCCTAAAGGTTTTCGGTGCCAAAGATAACGAGGCAGTTAAAAAACTTTTCCAAGGAGATAATTTTGCTCTGGCTTCAATTGAAAAGACTTTAGTTAAAGACCATGGCAAATCAGTGGACGATGCTTTTATTGACATTCACAAAAGATTACGTGACGGTGATTTGGCGACAGCAGAAAATGCACGTGAGTTTGTTAATTCTATCTTTGATTCTGAAAGATATGACCTTTCCCCAGTAGGTAGATACAGATTTAACAAAAGGTTTGGCAAGAAAATGGATGACAAGGAGCTTAAGCGCAAAACAATTTCAATCGAGGATCTTGTCACAATTATTTCTCACATTGCGCTCCTAAATAACACTCCCCACGCCCTAGCGGATGATATTGATCACTTGGGCTCTAGACGTGTACGTTTTGTGGGGGAGCTTTTCCAAATGCAAATCAGAAAAGGTATGGCGCAAATTAAGCGAAATATCCAAAACCGCATGTCGACTATTGATACGGATGTGACATTGCCTGTCCAGTTTATTTCTCCAAAACCTTTGCAGGCGAGAATTAAAGAGTTTTTCACGACCAACCAACTTTCTCAATTCATGGTGCAAGAAAATCCTTTAGCTGAAATTGAAAATTTGCGTACTCTTTCGGCTCTTGGCCAAGGGGGTTTAAACAGAACTCGCGCAGGGTTCGAAGTTCGTGATGTGCACACTTCGCATTACGGCAGACTCTGTCCAATTCACACACCGGAAGGTCCTAACATCGGTCTTGTTTTGCGTCTTTCTATTTATGCCAAGATAAACAGCTTTGGCATGATTGAAACACCATATGCAAAAGTTAAGGGTGGTAAAGTTACAGATGAAATTCTTTATCTAAACGCATCGGAAGAAGAAGGTTATAAAATTGCTCATGCTGCAACGCCGGTAGATGAAGAGGGGAAAATTTTAGTAGAGGATGTGGAGGTCAGATTTGAGGGTGATCCGCACACAATTTCTAAAAATGAAGTCGATTTTATTGATGTAGCAACCAATCAAGCTTTCTCTATCGCTACTTCTATGATTCCTTTTCTGAATCACGACGAAGCTAACCGAGCATTGATGGCATCTAACATGCAAAGACAAGCAACCCCCTGCATAATTCCAGAAGTGCCTCTGGTTGCAACCGGTATGGAAGCAGATGCACTTAAAGATACGGGCAGACTAGTTATTGCAGAGGAAGAAGGTATCGTAACTCACGCCGATGGCACAAAAATTGTAGTTAAAAATTCTAAAGGCAAAGAAAAAGAATATAAATTAATTGTATTTAATAGAACAAATGGTTTTACAGCTTTCCACCAAAGACCAAGTGTTAACGTAGGTGATAAAGTAAAGAGGCATCATGTTCTAGCGGATACCTCTGCGAGTAAGGACGGTCAGACTGCTATCGGCCAAAATATGCTGATTGCTTTCATGTCTTGGTCGGGAGCAAACTATGAAGACGCGATTATTCTCTCCGAGAGGGTAGTTAAGAATAGTAAATTTACATCCATCCACATTGAAGAATTTGTAGTTAATGTGCGAGACACCAAACTTGGTCCAGAAGTAACCACATGCGATATTCCAAACGTTGGTGAAACTAAATTAAAAAATCTAGCGGAAGATGGCATAGTGCAAGTTGGCGCAGAGGTTCGTCCGGGAGATATTTTGGTTGGCAAAATTACACCAAAAGGTGAAACTCAACTTACTCCAGAAGAGAGACTTTTGAGGTCCTTATTTGGTGAGAAAGCTCACGATGTAAAAGATACCTCCAAACGAATGGAGGGGGGCAAAAGAGGGAGAGTAATTAAAGTTCAAATTTTCTCCCGTGAAAAAGGAGATAAACTTGATTCAGGAATTATAAAAAGAATTCACATTGAAGTAGCAGAACTGCGTAATGTTTCAGTGGGAGACAAACTAGCTGGGCGTCACGGTAACAAAGGGGTTATTTCTAGAATTTTACCGGAAGAAGATATGCCATACATGGAAGACGGAACTCCAATTGATGTAATTCTAACTCCTTTGGGTGTGCCATCTCGTATGAACTTGGGCCAGATTTTAGAGCTCCACTTGGGTCTTGCGGCAAATACTTTGGGTTACCAAGCGATTGTACCGCCTTTTGCTGGAGCAAGTGGAGATGAAATAAAAGAAGAATTAAAACAGGCTGGTTTTAAAGAAAACGGCAAAATGAAACTATTCGATGGTCGAACAGGAGAAGCTTTCGATCAGGAAATCGCAGTCGGGTATATGTATATTCTAAAGCTTCACCACATGGTGGAGGATAAAATTCACATGCGCTCCATTGGGCCATACTCTCTTATTACTCAGCAGCCACTCGGTGGTAAAGCTCAAAACGGCGGTCAGCGATTCGGAGAAATGGAAGTCTGGGCGCTCTTGGGTCACGGTGCCGCACATACTCTCCAGGAAATTTTGACAATTAAATCAGACGATATCGCCGGTAGATCGGCGGCGTTTGATTCGGTGGTGAAGGGATTGCCGATTACTCAGCTTAATACACCAGCTTCGTTTAACGTGCTCTTAAATAATTTACGAGGTTTAGCCTTGGATGTGCAAATTAAAAAAGGGTCGAAAGAAATAACAGATATTTCCACAAATAAATAATTAATTACTAAAATATTATGAAAACAAGATTAACCGAAAACCCAGGAGACTTCGAAACGATTGCTCTAAAAGTCGCATCACCAGAGCGAATCAAGGAATGGTCTTTTGGCGAGGTTACCAAACCAGAGACGATTAATTATCGAACTCAAAGATCCGAAAAAAACGGTCTTTTCGACGAGAAAATTTTCGGTCCAGACAAAGACTACGAATGTTATTGTGGTAAATATCGAGGCATTCGTTACAAAGGTATTGTTTGTGAAAAATGCGGGGTGGAGATTACTCGTTCAATTGTTAGACGTGAGAGGATGGGTCATATAGAACTCGCCACAGTGGTTTCACATATTTGGTTTTTGAAATCAATGCCTTCAAGAATTTCTTTGGTTCTAGGTATTCCAACCAATGATTTGGAAAAAGTTATTTATTTTGCAGGCTATATTATTACTAAAGTTTCAGAAGAAGACAGGACACGTTACTTAAAAGATTTAGACTCTGAATACAAATCCAAAATAAAAACTCTGCAGGATGACAAAACTAAGGAGAAGTTAAAAGAGATGCTTCTTTCTGCGAAACGGGACATCGAATCAATCCAGGAGGGCAGAGTTTTGGACGAAGTGGAATATTACAACTACGGCATGAAATACGGCACGATGTTTGAGGCACAAATTGGAGCAGAAGCAATTTTCAACATCTTCAAAAAGATTGACCTCAATAAACTTTCCGACGAACTTACTAAAGAGATGGGGAAAGCTTCTAGCCTGGAAGCAGCTAAAATTGCAAAGAGGATTGGTCTTATCTCCGCCATGATTTCGTCCAATTCGAGGCCCGAGTGGATGTTTCTAACTTCTATTCCAGTTATTCCGCCAGCTCTTCGTCCGATGGTGCCATTAGATGGCGGTCGCTACGCAACTTCAGATGTAAATGATCTTTACCGACGCGTGATAAATCGAAACAACCGCTTAAAGAAATTGAAAGAAATACATGCACCAGATGTAATTTTGAGAAACGAAAAAAGAATTCTCCAAGAAGCAGTGGACGCTCTTATTGATAATTCTATAAGGCATGGTTCGGCTTCGGGTGCAGTCAACCAATCTCAAAGACGGCCTCTTAAATCTCTCGCCGACAATCTAAAAGGTAAAAGAGGAATCTTTAGACAAAATCTTTTGGGTAAGCGAGTGGATTATTCTGGCCGTTCAGTTATTGTGGTTGGTCCAGATTTACACTTGGATCAATGCGGTTTGCCAAAACACATGGCTCTCGAGTTGTTTAAACCCTTTGTAATTTCTGGTCTTCTTAAAAAAGAATTGGCCTACAACATTCGTGGCGCAGGTAAATTAATTGACGACGGGATTCCAGAAGTTTGGGCAATTCTAGAAGAGGTTATTTCCGACAGGTATGTGCTTTTAAACCGTGCACCGACTCTGCACCGGCTTGGTATCCAAGCTTTCAAACCAATTCTAATCGAGGGCAATGCTATTCAGCTTCACCCTCTAGTTTGTTCCGCCTTTAACGCGGACTTCGACGGTGACCAGATGGCAGTTCACGTGCCACTTTCCGACGAAGCTCAGCTGGAAGCTAAGGAGATTATGGCATCGGATAAAAACATTCTAAAACCTGGTTCAGGTGATCCAACCGTTTCAGCAAAAATGCTGGATATTGTTTTGGGTTGCTATTGGATGACTAAAGAAATAAATGGGGAATTAGGCGAAGGTAAATTCTTCTCTTCCCCAAATACAGCTATCATGGCCTACGATCTTGGTCTAGTTTCTTTCCGTGCCAAAATAAAAGTACTTCCATCTGATTCTGTGAAATACAAACAGTTTGATGGAAAAATATTTGAAACCACAGTCGGCAGACTTTTCTTTAACTCTGTCTTGCCAAAAGATTATCCATTTATTAATGGTGAGGTGAACAAAAAGAAAGTCATGGCCCTCGTAGATGACTTGGCAGAAATTTACAGTATTGAAAAAATTCCGCAAATTATTGATAAGATAAAAGCTTTCGGTTTCAAATACGCCACTCACTCTGGAGTAACTTGGGGCCTCGACGATATCATTATTCCGGAAGGTAAAAAAGACATTGTCGCAAAATCTAAGGCTAAGACTGATACGATTCAGGATCACTTTGATCAGGGTTTAATTTCCAAAGAAGAAAGACTGAGACAGACAATCGAAATCTGGCATGGTGCTAAGGCCGATGTGGAAAAATTAATGCCGGGGACATTGCCAAAAAACGGTTCAGTTATAGACATGGTTTCTTCTGGTGCTCGAGGTACGATGGGTAACATAACCCAAATGGCAGGGATGAAGGGCCTTATTACTAACACGGCTGGAGATACAATCGAATTTCCAATTATTTCTTGTTCTAAAGAAGGTCTTACTCCACTCGAATACTTCATTACTACTCACGGTGCTAGAAAAGGTTTAACTGACACTGCTCTTAACACCGCCAAGTCTGGATATCTAACTAGAAAGATGTTCGTAGTGGCGCAAGATACTATTATTACTGAGGAAGATTGCTCGACAAAAGAAGGAGTAATAATTGATAAGTATGCTGTTTCGGAAATGGAAACGCCTATTGCGAAACATATTCGAGGCAGATTTTTGGCGGCAGATGTTGTTACGCCCGATGGCAAAACTCTTTATCGCAAGGGTGACTTACTCTCCAAGAAAGATGCAACAATAATCGAGGATGCAGGCATTACTTCAGTTTCAGTGCGTTCTCCACTATCCTGCAAAACTCTAAATGGTATTTGCGTAAAATGTTATGGTATTGATCTGGGTAAAAATAAAGTTGTGGAAGTTGGGGAAGCGGTGGGTACTGTAGCCGGCCAAGCTATCGGCGAACCAGGCACACAGCTTACTATGCGAACTTTCCATGCCGGTGGGACTGCTTCAGTTTCCGGAGACATTGTTTCAGGTTTACCTCGCGTGGAGGAACTCTTTGAGAAAAGAAAACCAAAAAATCCAGCAGTGGTGGCTTCAGTTTCTGGCACAGTTTCGGATATCAAAATTACTGAAAAAGAAAAAATTATTACAGTTACACCAAATCTCGAGGACAGAACCAAATCCAAAGATAAAATTGAATATTCGGTTTCCTTAAATCGAACTATTTTTGTCAAAGTTGGAGACGATTTCAAAAAAGGTGATTTACTAACCGACGGCTCCGCTGATATTGATGAGCTATTCAAATACGCGGGTAAAGACAAAACGATTGATTACATTATTCACGAAATTAATAAGCCTTACGAACTCCAAGGCGAAACTGTTTCTAGAAAGCATATTGAAACAATCGTGAGACAAATGTTCTCACGTCGAAAGATAAAATCAGCTGGTGATACTGTCTTTTTGCCAGGTGATATTGTAGAAGTCGCATTTCTGGTAGAAGAAAATGCTCGGATAAAGGCTTTGGGTAAAGAAGAAGCAAAAGCAGAGCCAATTGTAATGGGTATTACCGAAGTTTCTCTCTCCCGTAAGAGTTTTCTTGCTGCCGCGTCCTTCCAGCATACGACAAGAATGTTAATCTCCAGTGCTATTCGCGGCACAGCGGACAAGCTCTCGGGTCTCATGGAAAATGTTATCCTAGGCCGTCTTATTCCTGCTGGTACCGGCTTTAAGGGTTCCAAGAAGGCAGAAAGAATCGCGGAACTCCGCAACAATCGTCCGCAAGTTTACGAAGAAAGAGGTTTCTAGGCCAAGAGGTTGTAGTTTTGTTTGTGGAAGTTAATCAAATAAATTTCACATGTCCTCTTCCGTAGATCAAATAAAATCAAAAATAGATATTGTCTCGCTTGTATCTTCTTATATGAAGCTAGAGAAAGCCGGGGCAAATTTCAAAGGCAAGTGTCCTTTTCATAATGAAAAGACGCCGTCCTTTTTCGTATCGCCCGATCGAGGTAGCTACTATTGTTTTGGTTGCCAAGCTAAAGGTGACATTTTTACTTTTGTAGAGGAATTTGAAGGCTTAGATTTTGTGGGAGCACTGAAAGTTCTGGCAGATAGAGCAGGAGTTACTCTGGAAAAGTTCAATAAAGGTGAAAAAAGTCATAAAGATAAACTATTCTCCATTATGGATCAAGCTGTTTTCTTCTATCAAAAAAAATTAGATGAAGACAAAAGAGCCCAGGAGTATCTAAAGAAGAGGGGAATTAAAGAAGAAACCATTAAAGAATTTCGACTAGGGGTTTCCAGTCCAGAGTGGCGAGACCTTTACACTTTTCTTAAAGATAAAGGCATAAGCGAGGGAGAAATGCTCGAAGTAGGATTAATAAAAAGAAAAGAAGAAATGGGCAAACAACCCACTTACTATGATACTTTCCGGGGTCGCATAATGTTTCCTATAAATGATTCATCGGGAAGACCTGTTGCTTTCTCTGGCAGAATTTTAGTTGATGAGGCTAATTCACCAAAGTATCTAAATAGTCCTGAAACATCACTCTTTAATAAATCTGAGATTCTATTTTGTTTGGATAAGGCCAAAACTGAAATCCGGCAAAAAGATTACTCGATCTTAGTTGAGGGTCAAATGGATGGACTTTTGCTTCATCAAATTGGGATAAAAAATACAGTAGCATCTTCTGGCACTGCTCTTACAGAAAGCCATCTAATCAAATTACGTCGGCTCTCCAATCGTATAATTATGGCATACGATGGCGATAGTGCTGGTTTTCTGGCTTCAAATAGAAGCGCCCATATTGCACTTGGCTTAGGCATGGAACTCAAGGTGGTCCAGACTCCGCAAGGTAAAGATCCAGCTGATTTAGCCAAAGATGATCCAACCAAATTAAAAGATCTCTTACGCAAATCCAAGCATATTATTGATTTTTACACTGATACGTTACTAGATAAAGAATTGGGGGATAGAGAGCTGGGGCAGGAAATAAGAAAAAATGTATTGCCTTACGTTGCAAATCTCCAAAGCACAATTGAAAAATCCCACTTCATAAAAGAAATTGCTAAAAAAACTTTTATCAAGGAGGAAGCACTTTGGGATGACCTCAAAAAAATAGAAAGTGGCGGCGGAGCAACCGAAAATAAAATCGAAAGCTCACCACCTAAAAGACGGACAGAAGCAATTGAGAGGCAGGTGTTAGGATTTCTGTTCTGGCAAAAGGCAAATAAATCTAAAGATCCGGAGGTAAAAGAGATAGATAAAAAGGTTTCGCAAATACTAGGTAAAAAAAGAGAAATTTTAGAAAAAGAATTTGAAAAAGAAAAAGATGCGACTTTGTTTGAAATGGAGAGTTACTTTGGGGGGAAGATAAATTTAAAAGAAGAGATTAAGGAATTAATCAAAAGACTAGAGGAGGAAGATTTGAAGGGGGAACTTATGCAGACCATGGCCGATCTCCAAAAGGCGGAGCAAAAGAAAGACAAAGACGAGACCCAAAAACATTTAAAACGATTCCAAACAATTTCTCAAAAACTAAATGAAATAAAGCTTACTGGTCCCGTTAGAGATTATCCAGTTAATCCGGGTCAGGGGGCTAAGAATAAAAATACATGAGGCCAAGTTATCAATTAATCAAATAACGACGGAAATGCTAAGCATTTCCTATCTCTAACGGGATGAAAAAAAATAAAGCAAAATCAAAAAAGAATAAAGTCAGGGCTTCTAAAAAAAATAGAGCCAAGAAAGTGAAGAAAACTCACGCGCCTAAACTTCGTGGCCGCAAAAAGAAAAAAGGCTCCACGCTAATTAAAAGTGTAAATAGTGCCAAGCCTCAGGTAGTGTTGAAAAAAACCGAAAGACAATCTCAGGGTATGACCAGGCTACTTGCCAAAGGCAAGGAGAGAGGCTATGTAACTTATGATGAAATCCTGAAGGAGTTTCCGAATGTGGAGGAAGACATCATCTTTTTGGATGACTTATATGAGAAATTATCCACGGCTGGAGTAGATATATTAGAAGGGGGTGGTCTACTAGATCAAGTATCAAACGAGGAGTTGCTTTCCAAAAAATACACTTATGGCCGTGGGGGAGAGTCATCTTACGATTCCATCCAAATGTATCTTAAGGAAATTGGACAATACCAACTTATTTCTGGCGCGCAAGAAAAAGACCTGGCTCGCCGAATCCAAAAAGGTGATATGGAAGCAAAGAATTTACTCGCTCGTGCAAACTTGCGTTTAGTTGTTTCAATTGCCAAAAAATATGCTAACCGTTCCGCGGATCTGACGCTCTTGGATTTGATTCAAGAAGGAAATCTTGGTCTTTTTAAAGCAGTTGATAAATTCGACTGGACCAAAGGTTATAAATTCTCAACTTATGCTACTTGGTGGATAAGGCAGGCTATTACACGCGCTCTGGCAGATCAATCCCGCACAATTCGTGTACCGGTTCACATGGTGGAGACAATTGCAAAATATAAGCAAGTAGTGAGGCGTCTTGCCCAGGATCTCGGCCGCGATCCTTTACCTGAAGAAATTGCCACAGAAATGAATCTTGCGGTAGATAAAATTTATACAATTGAAAAAATTGACCAAGCCACCCTTTCACTCGATGCACCCGTAGGTGAAGAAGGGGAGGATTCCAAATCCAAACAAGGGGACTTTATTGCTGATGATAAAATTCTCTCACCCGATCAAGAATCAGCTCGTCGCATTGTTTCTGATCAAGTCAAAGAAATTCTAAATGATCTCCCTGAAAAAGAAAGAAAAATTCTAGAACTTCGTCATGGTCTAGTTGACGGCGTGACTCACACTCTGGAAGAAGTTGGTAAAGAATTTGGTGT
>CAZQKP010000012.1:11326-13477 GCA_964594005.1 uncultured Candidatus Saccharibacteria bacterium | reverse complement strand
AAAGTTACAAAAATGTGTGTGGAATATGCGCGCAAAACTAATCCAGAAATCATTGTGGAGGGCGAGCTCGGTTATATAGGCACATCTTCTAAGATTTTAGATGCTATTCCAGAAGGAGTGAAACTTGATGAAGAGTCTTTAACTAATCCAGAAAAGGCAAAAGAGTTTGTGGCGCAAACTGGTGTGGACATGCTAGCGCCCGCAGTTGGGAATTTTCACGGCATGCTTCGCTCAGGAGTAGATCCGAAATTAAATGTAGAAAGGGTTAAACAAATTAAAGAAGCTGTCGGTATTCCACTTGTGCTTCATGGCGGATCCGGCAATTCTGAAGAGGATTTTAAGGGCAGTATTGCAAATGGCATTTCCATTGTGCACATAAACACTGAAATTCGTCTGGCGTATAAACAAGGACTACAAAAAGGCCTTTCCGAAAACCCAGACGAAGTTGCACCTTATAAATTCTTAAAACCAGCGGTTAAGGCCGTGCAGGATGTAGTTGAGAAGAAGCTGAAATTCTTTAATAATCTCTAGATTGTTGATTTTTTAAGCCCTTTTCTATATACTAGCGCAATGTTAACTTTGAATGTAGAGATCCGAGATAAGTCTCAAAATCCAGATAATATAAGAAAGGCAGGCAAAATTCCGGCTGTTTTTTATGGCAAAAAGCAACCTGCCACATCTATTTCTATTTCTCAGAAAGATTTTTTGAAAGTGTGGAAAGAAGCGGGGGAGTCAACAGTAGTTACTCTCAAAGACAAAACCGCTTCGGTGGATACCTTAATTCACGATGTAGATATTGATCCTGTAACTGATATACCACGGCATGCTGATTTTTATGTTTTTGAAAAAGGCAAGAAAATCGAAGTTTCAGTACCATTAGAATTTATAGGTGTTTCCCCTGCAGTGAAAGATTTGGGCGGCTCTTTCGTAAAATCTTTGCATGAATTAAAAATTTCTGCTGACCCAATGCATATTCCACACCAAATCGAAGTTGATATTTCTAGTTTGGTTGATTTTTCAAGTCAGATCTTAGCCGGTGATTTGAAATTGCCCACAGGCGTGGAACTTAAAGAGATGCCAACACAGGTTGTGGCTGCAGCCCTAGCCCCTCGCGAGGAAAAAATAGAAGAAGAGGCTCCTGTTGATCTATCAACAATCGAGGTTGAAAAGAAAGGCAAGAAAGAAGAGGAAGGCGAAGCTCCCGCCCCAGAACCAAAAGCTAAAGAAAGTAAGTAATTTATTTTCTAAACGTCTCAAATTAGATATAATTTAGATATGACAGACGGTTTTTTGTTATTTACCCAAAATTCTTTTAAATTTAAGATTTTTCTAGCAATTTTCATATTTCTGGCCATATTTATCGTGGGTGCACGACCGCTTTTTGCCTTAACTCAGGAGGAGCAAGAGGCGCAGTGGCGTCAGGAATTAGCCGATACAGAGGCAGATATTGCCAAATGGCAATCTATTCTAGATAGCACTAAGGCCAACACCAAATCTTTGCAAAACGACGTCGCCTCTTTAAATGCTAAAATCGCGCAAGCCAAGGCTTTTATCAAACAAAAAAATATTCAAATTGCTCAGTTAGATAAAGATATTGCCCAAAAAAGCGCCCATATTGAGTCTTTGCAGGAACAGATAGACAAGGGTCACGAATCTCTTGGACAGCTTTTGCGCAAAACAAACGAGTTAGATCAATTTAGTTTGCCGGAAGTAATGTTGGGCAATCAAAACATATCGGATTTTTTTAGTGACGTGGATACGTTTCAATCGGTGGGGGCATCTCTCAAAGAAAAATTAAATCAAGTAAAAGTTACTAAAGATTTAACTGAAAAAGAAAAAGCAGTGGTGGAAAAGCAAAAAAATAAAGAAACAGATACTCGCCAGGCGGCTATAGTAGAACAGCAACAAGTTCAAGCAAATGAAAAACAGAAAGAATATTTGGTCCAAGTCAGTAAGACCCAAGAGAAAACATACGAACAGGTTTTATCCGAAAGGCAAAAAAAAGCAGCTCAAATTAGAGCGGCACTCTTCTCACTCCGGGACACGGTCTCGATTCCTTTCGGGGATGCGCTTAAATACGCTCAAGAGGCCAGTACTAAAACTGGGGTGAGACCTGCATTTCTTCTTGCAATAATTACTCAAGAAAGTAAT
>CAZQKP010000012.1:0-11226 GCA_964594005.1 uncultured Candidatus Saccharibacteria bacterium | reverse complement strand
TAAAACTGGGGTGAGACCTGCATTTCTTCTTGCAATAATTACTCAAGAAAGTAATTTGGGTCAAAACCAAGGCTCTTGTTTTGTTTCTAGTCTCGATACCGGAGATGGGGTAGGTAAAAATAGTGGCAACGTATTTCAAAAAGTTATGAAATCGCCCCGAGACACTGTGCCATTTCAAAATATTACAAATAGATTGGGTCGCAGTTGGGCGAATACACCAGTTTCTTGTCCACTTGGTCAAACTTATTCAGCTAGTCGTGGATACGGCGGGGGAATGGGGCCGTCTCAATTTATTCCATCCACCTGGGAATTGTTTAAAGATAAAGTTGGCAACATGTTAGGGATCTCTGCTGATTCTGCCGACCCTTGGAATCCCGAGCATTCTTTTATGGCCACCGCGATTTATATGCAAGAACTTGGGGCGGATCCTAACTCTTATACCTCAGAAAGAAATGCGGCTTGCAAATATTATTCTGGTTCAAATTGCTCCTCTACTCGTAGGCCGCCTAATATGAGTTATGGAAATTCGGTTATGCAGATTGCACAGAATATTCAAACCACTATGATTGACCCACTGGCGAATCTATAGTAAAAATTCTGAATGCTCCAGAATTTTTCATCACTCCAGAACCAAATACTATCTGACTTAAAAAACGCCAAAGCATTGCGCTACAGCGAATTAAAACCACGGAAGGTTCCTAATGATCTTTTTAATTACCACCTTCAATTTCTAGTTAAGAAAGGCTTAGTAGATAAAACCAATACCGGCTATGCTCTATCTGAATCCGGTATAAAACACGTAGCTGATCCTTATCCAACGAATGATGCAATCACAAGTCTTTTTAAAATAAACGTTATAACAATCGTTTCCAGAATAAATAAAGGTAAGATTGAAATTTTAAGTCAGGTACGAAAGTCGAATCCGTCTTATGGGAAAGTGGGTGTAATGGGTGGTGTTGTTTTAAAAGGTGAACTTATGGAGGAAGCCGCCGCTAGGAAATTAAATCAAGAGACTGGCTTAATTGCCAAGTTAAAGTTGGTGGGCTACGAGAGGAGGATAATGTATAGAAAAGGTGAAATATTTTCGGATGTGATGTTTCCCATAACATACGCCGATTCATTTTCGGGAGAATTAATTTCAGATACTAAATTTGGACATAATATGTGGCTGCCTATAAATGAAGCAATTAAAAATGAGTCTGTTGATTATGATTCTCTTAAAACAGTAGTTAAGGTGTTAAAAGCAATTAAAAATAAGTCAGTTAAAAAATTACCCCTCTTCTTTGAAGAAAACATTCAAAGTGATATTTAAAAATAATTACGCCTAATTTCAAGTGAGGGCCTCCTCGCTTTTTTAATTTATACACGCCAAACATACTTTCTTTAGCTGTTCTTTTTTAACAGCTAAGGAGATGACTATGTCCATGAAGAATTTCGAGACGGTTGGGTTTGTGTCTGTGCCGTATCCAAACCAGTTTGCCAAGCTGGTGAAGAAAACAGAAAAATCCTGGGAAGCTTTTTGCCTACAGCCCGATAATGTGAAAATGGCTCTGGGCTACAGCAATAACAGCGCTGGGGTGGGGTATGAAAAGAAAGAAGGCAGAGGAAACAAGAGCGATATAAAGGAAAATTTTGATATTACCTTCGAGGGTACTGCCGGTCTAGAAGCCTTGATGCAAACTCGCACGGATTACAACCCGGTGGTGCGCGAGTTTGTGGATGATGCTCTCGCTTTAACTGAAGCCGTGGGAGAACTAGTTTCGTCTTTCACTCAAAGGGTTGAAGAGACTTTTGGTCTCAAAGGCTATGCAAAAGAGGTCTCTGGGAAAAGGGATAATGTCTTTCTAAGATTTATCCACTATCCTGGAGGGAGAATACCAGGAGATTTCTTGGCCCAACCTCATGTGGACCAAGGCGGAATCACATTTCATCTCTTTGAGAGCGCACCGGGGCTTGAGTGTCTTAGCTACAAAGGGAAGTGGAGGCCAATGCCGGTTTCCCGAGTTGAATCAGTTGTCATTCCTGACATGCAGATGCAGCTACGCTCGAGTGGAAGGCTCCGGGCTCTTTGGCACAGAGTTGTCGCAAACAAGGGAACTGCAAGGAGTGGTAGATATTCAGCTGTTGCCTTCGTTCATTTTCCTAAGTCGCCGAAATATGACAAGGACAAACACGGACGACTTCAGGAGATGAAGGAGGGCTTTAATTACAGTATCACTCCCGAGGAATTTGCTCGTTTCTTTAAGTAATCTCTGGACCGGCTCGCAAGGGCCGGTTTTCTTGCTAAATAGGGCCTATTTTAGCCATATTTTAGATAAATTAATAATCTAGATAATTTGACTTGACAAGAATTTAGTAGTGTGATAGGATATGAGTAGATTAGCGATACCGCTGAGTTAAAGGAAAGCGGTGCAAGAGCGCGATCTCTAGTAACCCAACATTCTGTCAATGTTGGTTGGGAACTAGGCGATAGAAGCAGAACATTCGACTTGTTGCTTGCATCTTCTGGTTATCCTGAGAGTCCTAAATCAGGATATGCAGGCGAGACTCCCGCACGGGCGGGATGAATATGGCTCTCTGCGTAGGGACGACTGCGCAGGCGGGGGACAGAAACCTCGCTCAAAAGTCCCAAGATAAATGTAGGGCGACAAGGGTCGCCACCAAAGCCGGGGGAAGGGGGTGCCACAGAGGCACCACCCACCCCGGCCTTTTTCTTGCCTAAAATAATTTATTTTGATAAGGTATTCGAGATGAAAAAAGATATACATCCTAAAAACTACAGACCTGTACTCTTCGTAGATAACTCTAACGGGGCTGAATTTATTATTTCTTCTGTAGTTGAAACAAAAGAAAAAGGTAAGGCCAAAGACGGCAAAGAATATCCACTATACCGACTTGAAATCTCAAGTGCTTCTCATCCTTTTTACACAGGACAAGAAAAGAATCTAGACACTGCCGGCAGAGCCGAGAAGTTTAAGGCTAGGGTAGCAAAGGCAGCAAATTCAAAAGCCAAGAAAACGAAGAAATAACGAATTCTCTTTCTCCCCACCCTATTTTTTGAGTACGCGATTTTTCTGCTGAAAAATCTCTCGAATCCTCGCGCCGTCGCGCTCTGAGCCTCAAAAAATATGGCGGGTCAACGAGAATTCGTTATTTTTGTTAAAATTAAAGCAATGGATCTAGAAAAATACTTACAAAATCCCAAGACATCTTACTTGGCTCAAAGTTATAAAGACTTAGAAAGAAAAGAGGGCGAGACCAAAAAGATGCTGGAGAAGGACCCAACCCTGATGGAACTGGCTCAAACAGAGTTAGAGGATTTGGCTCTGCAAAAAGAAGCACTCTTAAAACAGATGGAGGAAATAGTAACGGAGGAAGAAAAGGAAGAAGAATTTCCAAATGAAGTTATTTTAGAAGTTAGGGCAGGGGCTGGTGGAGAGGAGGCTTCTTTATTTGCCCAAGAATTGGCCCATATGTATAAACGTTATGCGGAAGGCAAGGGTTGGGGTGTAAATTTGGTTGATGAGTCATTAAGTTCAACTGGTGGTTATAAAGAGGCTTCTTTTGAAATACGAGGGAGGGATGTTTATAAAAATTTGCGCTTTGAGACGGGCGTACACCGTATTCAAAGAGTGCCAGAAACAGAAAAAAACGGGCGGGTGCATACTTCTACCGCTACAGTTGCTATTTTGCCTATTAGAAAAAAGACAACGATTGTAATTGCGCCAGCTGATTTGGAAATTGAAACATCTCGTTCGGGGGGTGCAGGCGGGCAAAATGTAAATAAGGTCGAAACAGCAGTTAGAATAATTCACAAGCCTACGGGTATCGATGTGCGTTCTACTGCGGAGAGAAGTCAGCTTAAGAATCGCGAAAAAGCGATGTCCATTTTGATCGCAAAACTCCAAATGATGAAAGAAGAAGAAGAGGCCGCGAAGTATTCGGCGAATAGAAAAGCACAGGTGGGTACAGCAGATAGATCCGAAAAAATAAGAACTTACAATATTCTCCAGGACAGAATTACAGACCATAGAATAAAACAATCCTGGCATAATATTGAGAAGATTTTAGATGGTGGTATTGAGCCTATAGTCGCAGCAATGGCAAGAGGCGAGGTGGGGGAAGAGGAAGAATAAATGTTGACTTATCCTAGTTTTTGAATAATATCGAGCTGGGGGTAAACATGCCGCAATGCTTGTTGTGTGACGCAGTCAATGGGCACAAAGACGGGTGCCCACACGAATTCCCTGAGGGCTCTCGCGAACGGGAAGAGTTTCTTCGGGGTAAGGCAGATGGCAAGACCTGCGAACCACTTCGTCAGCCGAATGACTACTACGTTATCGGCTGGCAAGTCGGTGCTGGTGAGCGGTAAGAGGGAAGAAGGGCCCGGTTCAATACCGGGCTCGTCCATTTTTACTATTGCGCTTATAAAGTAATTTTGTTAGACTCATCCCTGCATGGAATCCCGTTAGAGATCATGAATTTGGTCTAAACCGGGTAAGTTGATATAAAGAAGTAGGGTAATATTTTTAGCTTACAATAATTTAACTACGGAAACCAAAGGTTTCCTATCTCTAACGGGATGGAAAAAACAAAGAATGATGGAAATACGATGGTGGAGGACCTATTTAGCTCTGGGGCCCATTTTGGTTTTGTAAAATCCAGGAGACACCCATCTGCCAAACCTTATCTATACGGTATAAAAAATAAAATTGAAATATTTGACCTGGAAAAGACCAAAGATGCCCTAAATAAAGCACTAGAGTTTATTGATATGCTAGGCTCCAAAAATGCAAATATATTATTTATTAGTGGTAAAAGTGAGGCTAAGGGAGCTATTGCCGCTACGGCGGAGGCAATAAATCAGCCATATGTGGCTGGACGATTTATTGGGGGCACCTTAACCAATTTTCCTCAAATAAGAAAGAGGGTAGAAAAACTGGAGTCCTTGATTTCCCAGCGCGAAAAAGGTGAGCTTTCTAAATATACCAAGAAAGAAAGACTTTTAATTGATCGAGAAATTGAAAAATTACGAGAATTTTTCTCAGGTCTTATCCCAATGAAGTCTTTGCCAGCCGCAATATTTGTAGTGGATGCAAAAAAAGAAGCAATTGCTGTAACAGAAGCGCAAAAAATGAGTATTCCAATAGTTGCATTGTGCGGTACAGATAACAATTTAAATCAAGTGGAGTATCCAATTCCAGGGAACGACGCGTCACGCACATCGATTGAATTTATTTTGAAAAAAGTTGTCGAAAGTTACAAGGCTGGTACAATGAAAAAGCCTGTTGCTACGCAAGGTTAAAAAATGGGAACCTGCCCCGTTAGAATTAAAAGTAAATCCATTGCTGCAGTAAAATTTAACAGTATTAATTAGATAAATATTAAAGAAAAGATTATGGCCGAGAATTCTAATGGGGTTACAACTGATCTTGTTAAGAAATTACGTGATTTGACTGGTATATCTGTTATGCAGTGCCGCCGGGCTCTGGAAGAGGCAGGTGGGGATATCGAAAAGGCGAAAAAGATCTTGGCCTCAAAAAGTGCTGATATTGCCTCGAAAAAGGGCGATCGAGCACTCGGCGCGGGGGTGGTTTCTAGCTACATCCACGGTACTGGCAATGTGGGAAGTATGGTAGAATTACTGTGTGAGACGGACTTCGTGGCTAAGAACGAAGAGTTCGTTAAACTAGCTCGGGACATTGCTATGCATGTCACAGCTACTGATCCAAAATATTTAAAGGCCGAAGATGCACCGGAGGGTGAGAAAGAGTCGGCATTACTAGTTCAACCATTTATCAAAAATCCAGAAGCAACGATAACTAATCTAATTGAAGGGGCGGTTCAAAAGTTCGGAGAAAAGATAGAACTTGCTCGTTTCGTTCGCTTCGCTATTTAATAAAATTTATGACCGTCGTATTGTTTTATGTTTCAATGCTAGGTTTGGCTTCTCTGTTTGCTTATAAAGCATTTGAACTCAAGGTAAAAAGAATTCATCCAATTGCAGATCTATTCCACAAAGGGGATCTTAAGATTCATGCAATTATGGAAAGAATTGTGTACGAGTTTAACCACACTAAAAAGGTTGTAGCTATTTTTGTGGGGGAGTTTCTGCCTGCGTATACATATGAGACTTTAAGTAAAACAAAGGACTATGTTTCCAAGAAATATTATGCCACCGGCGACGAATTTAGAGGCAAGAGAATGCTTCGCTCCAACGGCTCAGTTTCTTTTTTCCTTGAACGTCTAGCTGAAGAAAAGGCGCAAATTACTCCAGAAGAAATATAGAAAATTCTTTTTGGTTGTGTTAAATTGAACAAGTTGCCACCTTAGCTCAGTTGGTAGAGCAGCCGTTTTGTAAACGGCAGGTCGTCAGTTCAAGCCTGACAGGTGGCTCACGAAAAATTCCCGCAAGGGAATTTTTGCGTGGCCACCTGTCAGAGGGAAGGGGTCGGGAAACGGGAGTTTCCCGTCGAGGAAGGATTGGGAAAACCGTGGGTTTCCCAGGAGACAAGGTGGCTCACTGCGAATTTCGTTTAAAATGTTACAATACCCTCATGGATCGTTCAAAACTTGTCTGGTTGGGGTTATTTATTGGTTCCACTCTCGGTGGTTTTGTGCCAGAATTGTGGGGCGCTGGGCTTATCTCCATGAGTGGAATAATATTTAGCGGTCTTGGTGGAATTTTAGGAATTTATCTGGGATTTAAATTGGGGGATTAATTAGCTTTGAGTACTTGTTGCGGGCGTAGTTGTTGAAGTTTTCATTTTTTCCAATTCTGGCATTAATTTTTTAACATCATCAATTCCTTGAAAACCGTATAAGGTTTGTCCTTTCAATACTAACGCGGGTAACGAATTCTTAACATTGTATATTTTTTTTAAAGTGTCTACTGCGGAAACCCCAATATTGTAATCAAAAGAATAAACTCGTAAATCAGGATAAGTCTGCCTTAGGCTATCCAAAACATAACCTTCTTTTTGGCAATCAGTACAAGTGTTGTCGGTGGAATAGAAGTAAATGATAGAAAGCGGTGTTTTCTTGCATTTGTCACTTATTTTATTCATCAAAATGTAGTCTTCAATCTCCAAAAGGGAGTAGTTTTGCTTGAGGGTTAAAACTTCGGGATCATTTGCCCCGCGTTGACCTTCTGTATAAGTTAGTTTATCTTCCAGATTGCCGAGTTCTGAAGAAAGACTACCCGTACCTACATCACTACAAGATGACTCCTCTAAAAGAGAGAATTGTGTTTCGGAGGACAAAATGTCAATTGAGATTTTATCTTGGATGTTTCGGATGTCCTGCAGTTTTTTATTGCCAAAGTAGTTGGATAAAAAAATGGCGGTAGCAAAAATTACAGCCGTAATAAGAAAAGAAAACAAATATTTTTTCCACTCGGTAGCCATTATCGCCAGGTAGTCCTAATTGAAAACACAGCATTAAAAGCCGCTTTTGCCATCCAAAGGGGAGCCAAGATAGCGTAAAGAACGAAGTAATAGACTAGATCCATATTTATTTTAACTTTACCCTCAGACATTTCTCGAGAGGCCAGGATCATCATAACTGTGCCTAGAAAAGCTACTATGGTAATTAGAGAAATAATCTGGGTGTTTACATAAAACCAATCAAAGTTAAATATATGAGACCAATTAATACTAAGCCCGACCGCTTCAAATCTTACATATTGGTCATAAAGTGAAGAGAGGAAATGAGAAAGTGAAACAAAGAAAACTGAAATAATTGAACCAAAAGAAATTGCTGCCATCGGCAATACAAAAACACCTAAGTTCCCATATTTTGCATTAAAGAACATATCACGATAGTCAAAAGCATTTTTTAAAAAACCATATGACCAGCGCACTCGTTGTTTCAAGAGTTTCTTAACAGTTTTAGGCGGTACGGTATGCACAATTGCTGCATGAGCGTGGGCAATTTTAAGACCATTCTTTTGCATACGTAAAGCGATTTCAATGTCTTCGGTATTGTGAGCATGGCGGTAAACTCCAAGTTTATTAAAAACTTCGCGTCTAAATATAGAAAATGGTCCAGGAGTAATATAAACCGCCTGCATGAAATGGAAAATTTTTCGAGTGAATATACCAAAACCATATTCTACTTTCTGCAAGAGCTCGAGCGGTGTTTTGGGCTGCCAAAGTTTGACCGAAGGCGTGACCGCCATAATTTCTTTATTCTGAAAATAAGTCACGATGTATTTAAGAGCGTTTTTATCTACGTATGAATCTGCGTCCAGGCATCCAACTAAATCTGAGTCGATAACTCCCAATCCATGATTTAGTGCAGTGTATTTACCACCATTTGTTTTGCTGTGGAGTTCGACCTGCGGATTATTTTTAAATTTTTGCAAAACTTTCCAAGTCCCGTCTGTTGAACCATCATCTACCACTACTACTTGTAGTTTATCTTTAGGATAATCCAAATTTAAGATAGAGTGCACTGTTTTAGAGACCGTATTTTCTTCATTCCAGCAAGGCACTATTATAGAAACTGTCGGGTAATTTTTTACTGGGATTTTGGAGAAAGCTTCTTCTTTTTTTATATCCTCCCGTCTTTCGAAGTATTTAATTAGCATAAAAACTTCGAAATTTAACGAAGTAAAAAGCAAAAAGTATGTAATTAAATCAGTGAAACTCACCATGTTAACGTATTGTAGCTCCAAAAATCTTTTTCGTCTCGTCTTCTAACTTCTTATGAATAGCATCAACTTCCGCTCCGGTCAATGTTTTTTCATGGCTTCTATATATTATTCTATACGCGTAACTCACCATATTCTTACCAAATTTCTCATCGTTCTCATATTTATCAACAAGTTCTACTTGTTCGACTAACTCCCCGCCGATCTCGCGAATAAGATCAAAGTAATTATTTGGCACAAAGCTGGAATTTACGATGAAAGAGATATCCCGAGTAATAGGTGGATACTTGGAGACCTCCACGAATTTTTGACCAAGCTTTAATTGTTTTGTCACGCGCGGATCATTTGACCAGAGGAGCCTTATATCCGGTAGTTCCATGGAGGCAATAGCTAATCTTTCCATTCCAAAACCGAAGGCCCAACCATTGTAGCCCTCTAAGCCGAAGTTTTTTAAGACCGATTTTTTAGGCTGGCCGGAACCAACCAATTCTACCCACTGTCCATTTACTTCTGCTTCCATTTGCATACTTGGATCAGTGTAGGGGAAAACATCATCTAGAAAACGAACCTTTAATCGAAATCCATTTTCACCCACGTCCGATAAAACACTTTTTAAGTCTTCTGGTAACACGGTTTGCTTTTCGTCTGGAGCCAAATACAGCGCACCTATTTGGTGGAAAACATTCATGTGTCTAGAGTCAATTTCATCTTTGCGATAAACCTTGCCGTAACAAATTGCCCCAATCGATTCTTTGCGCGCTATTTTTTCCTTTATTTCGGGCAAATTTAAATAGTAATACCAAAAAACTGTATCGTGAGTACGCAGGACGTGGGTGTCATCTACATAATACGTATCAGACTTGGATCTCGCCGGGTGACCCTCCGGCATATTGAAAAGATCGAAGAGAATATCAATCGAAATAATTTCCGGGATTTCTATAATATCAAGGTTCTCTAAACTTTTTACGGTTAATGTTCGATCTACCACTTCTTTAATCGGACTACCTTCAGTGCGAGAGAGATCCGGCATAGCCAAATAACCTTTCATTCTTCTAGCTTCTATGTCGTCTCTTTTATCTAATACTTTCAGAATTTTGTTCTGCTCCTCGAGGGGCACAGAGTAGACTGTGTGACCGCTAATTTTCTTGTTCGACATAAATCTAAATATAGTCAAAAAAATAAAAAAACTCAAGATAAACAGAACCCCGCACAGGTCGTACAAAGTTTGTACGGGGTCTGTCGGGGTTATCTCAGTCCGCGAAAGCCACGGAAGAGGGGACGAATCGATTCGGGGAATCCCTCGCGGTAGCGCACCTGGTCGGCGCACTCCGCGAAGTTCTCGTCATCTGCCCGGAGGCGCTTGAGATCTTCGGCGAATTTGCCGAGACTCACGTCCTGGTAAACCGTTTCGCCGTTCCTCTCGAATATCGCGACTCGGTTCATGCCGCTTCCGGTGAACAAGAGTGTTCGGGGGTGGTCCTCGTTTGCCTTGAGAACCGTGATGGCACACTTTTCTGTCATGTAACTCAGCTCGATGTCTGTGACCGGGTTGTCGATGATTGTCGCGGTGTCAACCCAGTTCCCGGCGAGGAAAGATCGGAACGTCGCCTCTTTCATAGAGTCGTGTTCCTGGGCCGAAGCTTGCAGGTTGCCCGCGAGCAGGACGAGGACGAAGATCACGTATCTCATTGTGTCTCCTTTTGACGCGATGGCGTCACGTTTCTTTTCATACTGTACATGATAAGTACTGTGATGTCAAGTAGATTTTTAGCAATAACAAAACCCCGTACAGGTCGTACATATTTTGTACGGGGTCTGTCGGGGTGTCGAAGCTACTTCTTGATCTGGGCGATGAGCTCTTTGGTTCCCATCTCCCATGACCAGTAGAGCTCGAAGTTGCCGATGTGGTTGCCTCGAGTCGTGACCTTTGCGATGAGCTCGTTCATCGTAGCCTCCGCCTGGTCGGTTCTGCGGCAGGGAAGGGAGTTTCTCACTTCTTCCTTGCTGCAAGCACTCAACTTGGTCCACGGCTTGCCGATCTCGCCCTCGCCGGTGATGCTCGCGTACTCGCTGCCGTCGACAGAGTACGCATCTGCAACCCGCCACGGCTGGAGCGACTTCTTGTCGACAATATCGGTCACCATCACACGGTACGTGTGGCCATCGCTGGCCCTCGCCACGTTCGCGTGCACGACCATCTCGCCGTCCTGGAACATGATCGGGCTTGGTGATGCGAGGACGCTCGCAACCAGTGCGGCGACGACGAGAACCAGAGTTGCTGAGATCGTGACGATCTTCTTGCTGACCATGTCTGTACCTCCAATAAGTGAGTCTTTTTTCCGCATACATTGTACCATAGTATTAACACATCTGTCAAGTATAATTTATGGCTAAAAATAAAGAAATTTCCTTGTTTTAGCCTTTTCAATTTGCTATAATTACCCATATGCCAAAGACAAAGACTCAAGAAAAATCAGAGAAAAAAATGGCTCAAGGAGGCCCTGTCCGCGCAGGCGGGCACAGTTACAGCGCAGAAAGTATTCAAGTTCTGGAAGGCTTGGAACCAGTTAGAA
>CAZQKP010000011.1:10372-13478 GCA_964594005.1 uncultured Candidatus Saccharibacteria bacterium | reverse complement strand
AATGATCCCCAAAACGGTAAGCCCTACGAGTATCATTTAGTTGGACAGAGTGCGAAGGCTTATCAGCTTTGTGCAGAGTTTAATGTCACATCACAGGACGCTCAATTGCCAAATATATATGCGAGACCGATCGGTTATGTTTCCTGGACACACCCAGCAGGGCATTATTGTTTCTCACTTTCTATTCCGGTTTCCATGTATCCTAAGGCTGTGTCTCAATAATTTGCAAACGGGGGTCTTTTAGATAGTATGTATCTATGAAAAATGATTACAATCATTTAGCTATTGAGAAAAAATGGCAGAAAAGCTGGGCCAAGAAAAATTCCTTTAAAACTGAAGGTCCTGGCTCTAAAAAGAAGAAATACTACATATTAGACATGTTTCCGTATCCTTCTGGTGAGGGTCTCCATGTGGGTCATCCTAAGGGCTATATTGCGACCGATATAATTTCGCGTATGAAAAGAATGCAGGGTTTTAATGTCCTCCACCCAATGGGTTTTGATGCTTTTGGTTTGCCAGCAGAAAATTATGCAATCCAAACCAAGACCAACCCAACAATCGCTGTTAATAAAAATGTTGCTACCTTTAAAAAGCAATTGGAGATAATTGGGCTTGACTATGATTGGTCGCGCGAGGTAAATACAACTGATCCAAAATTTTATAAATGGACGCAGTGGATTTTTTTAAAACTCCTAGAGCATGGGCTGGCTTACGAATCGAATGAACCGGTAAATTGGTGCCCAGTAGATAAGACAGTTCTGGCGAATGAGGATGTGGAAAATGGTAAGTGTGAGAGATGTGGGTCAGTGGTGGAGAAAAGACCAATTAGACAATGGGTGCTAAGGATAACTAAATATGCTGATCGTATGTTGGAGGATTTGGCGCTTCTTGATTGGCCAGAATCAATTAAGGAAAGCCAGAGAAACTGGATCGGACGTTCCGAAGGAGCAGAGATTGATTTTGAAGTTTCTAAAAATCCGCAATTGATAAAAATTTTTACTACAAGGCCGGATACAATTTTTGGCGCCACCTATGCTGTGCTTGCCCCTGAACATAAATTAATAAATGAATTATGGAAGCAAGTTGAAAATAAAAAAGAAATCGAGAACTATTTAGAAAGTGTCAAAAATAAACCTGAAATTGAAAGAACTGCAGAGGGGAAGGAGAAAACTGGAGTAGAGATGCGAGGCGTTTTTGCAATTAACCCAGCGAATAAGGAAAAAATTCCAATTTGGATAGCGGACTACGTTTTGGCTACATATGGTACAGGCGCAATTATGGCTGTGCCCGCGCATGATGAAAGAGATTGGCAGTTTGCCAAAAAATATAATTTAAAAATTAAGCAAGTTATTGAGCCACTATACACTCAAAACTACGAGCCAGGAGCTTATAGAAAAAATGAACCAATTTTACACAAGGCTGGAATAATTGCAGTTATTAAGCATTGGCAAGAAAACAAGTATATGTGTTTGAGGTGGAAAAAAGTTGAATGGCAGACTTTTTTAAGTGGCACAATTGAAAAAGAAAGTGCCAAAGATACTGCAATTAGGGAAATAAAGGAGGAAACGGGTTTTACCAATTTTGAGTTTTTGGGTGAATTAGGCAAGGTACACGGGCTTTTTTATCATGTGCCTAAAAAAACTAATAAGCTTGTGGATGCGCATATTTTAAGCTTTAAATTAAAAGACGGTGCGCAGGTAAGTATTTCAAATGAGGAAAAAGAAAATCATGAAATACAATGGCTGACTCCTGATGAACTTAGGAAATCCTTAGTGGCACAGACTCACCAATACGCCCTCGATCTATTATTAAAAATAGAAAAACCTCTGCCGGTTGAAGGTGTTCTTATGAATTCCGGAAAATTTTCGGGAGTTGATTCAGACAAAGCAAAGAAAGAAATTACTAAATTTGTAAAAGGAAAATGGGTCACAAAGTATAAACTTCGAGACTGGGTGTTTTCTAGACAACGATATTGGGGGGAACCCATCCCTGTTTTATTTGACGATAAGCTGGGATTAAAGAATGGTAAAATTCAAGTTCTCGATCACAAAGTTATACCAGTTAGTGAGAAAGATTTGCCAGTTAAATTACCAAAAGTTAAATCTTATGAGCCAACTGGTACCGCAGAATCACCCCTAGCCAGTATTCCGAATTGGATAAATGTAAAAATTAAAGACAAAACTTATCGAAGGGAATCTAACACAATGCCGCAATGGGCCGGTTCTTCTTGGTACTACTTGCGCTATATGGATCCCAATAATAGCAAGTCACTGGTTGGTGAGAAAGAAGAAAAATATTGGAATGTGGTGGACCTATATGTGGGTGGTGCAGAACATGCAACTAGGCATTTAATTTATGCGAGATTCTGGCACAAGTTCCTTTACGATATTGGTGCGGTTTCAACTAAGGAACCCTTTCAAAAACTTCAGAGCGTCGGTCTTATTTTAGCTTCGGATGGCAGAAAAATGTCTAAGCGTTGGGGTAATGTTATTAATCCTGATGATGTTATAAAAACCTATGGAGCGGATTCACTGCGAATGTACGAGATGTTCATTGGCCCTTTTGCTCAACCCGCAGTATGGGGTGATGAGAATATTTTAGGAGTTAGGAGATTTCTGGAAAGAGTCTGGCGGGCTTCTCAAAAAGTTAAGAAATCGGCTAAGTCGGGGGAGCAATTTGAAGCTTTACTCCATCGAACCATTGATAAGGTGGGAAGCGACGTGGAAACAATGTCATTTAACACAGCAGTTTCCTCCATGATGATTTTAGTTAATGAAATGGAAAAATTAGATAATATTAATCAAAAGGATTTTGAAATGTTTTTGAAATTGCTTTGTCCATTTGCACCTCATATCTCGGAGGAAATTTGGCAAAGACTCGGCCACAAGGCGTCTTTAGTAAAAGAAGCTTGGCCGAAAGCAGACAGAGAAAAAATTAAATTCTCTCAAGTAACTATCGCAGTACAAGTGAACAGTAGGGTAAGAGGTGAGTTATCAGTTAAGCAAGGTGAAGATGAGGGGGTTGTAGTTTCTCAAGCCAAGGGCCTACCAGAAATAGAGAAATGGCTTCAAAATAAAGAAATCAAAAGAACAATATTTGTTAAAGA
>CAZQKP010000011.1:0-10272 GCA_964594005.1 uncultured Candidatus Saccharibacteria bacterium | reverse complement strand
TTGACTTAAATTTACTCTGGTGATAGAAATAGATGACAATTTAATAAAAACCTTATCTAATAATAAGTCCAAACTAGAAATATGGGAGAAAAAACAACAATAACTTTTAAGCCAAAACAAGTAATAAAGCGCCTACTAGGGGTCTTAAATGAGAGATCTCAAGATGTTATTGTCTCTCGTTTTGGGCTTGGTAATGACACTAAACGAATGACCTTGGAGGCTATCGGCAAAAAGTACAAGATTACTCGAGAAAGAGTAAGGCAGATCGAAAATTATTCAGTAATTAATATCCGAAAGTCTAAGGAATATCAAAAAGAAGCAGCAGTTTTTGAAGAACTAAAAAAAATTATTGTTGAGCTTGGGCACACAGTTTCAGAAGAAGCTCTTCTTCGGCATATTTCCAAAGACAAGGCTACTCAAAACCAAGTCCATTTTCTGTTGGTAGTTGGTGAAGACTTTACGAAAGAAAAAGAAGACAATGAGTTTAAACATCGCTGGACAGTTGATAAGGAATTATCTAAGAAAATTCACTCCTCTCTTCGCAATTTGTATTCTTCTCTTTCAGATGATGAAATCTTGTTAGAGTCAGATATGGTAGAAAAATTCTTGGGCCATTTAAAAGATATCTCAGAAAAATATAAAAACGAAGAAATTGCTAAAAGATGGCTAACTCTCTCTAAGCTGATTGATAAAAACCCATTAGGAGAATGGGGGAAAACTAGCTCTTCTAATATAAATGCGAAGGGTATGCGAGATTACGCTTATTTGGTTATAAGGAGACACGGCTCCCCAATTCATTTTCGAGAAGTAGCTAAACTAATTACGGAATTATTTAATAAGAAGGCTCATGTGGCGACAACTCACAACGAGTTAATTAAAGACCCACGTTTTGTTTTAGTTGGTCGTGGCCTTTACGCACTTTCCGAGTGGGGTTATATGAGTGGGGTGGTTAAAGATGTGATTAAGTCTATTCTAGAGAAAAGCGGGCCAATGACTAAAGATGAAATTATTAAAAAAGTCTTAAAGGAGCGCTATGTCAAAGAAAACACTATTATGGTCAATTTGCAAAATCCTAAATATTTCAAGAAACTAAAAGACGGTAAGTATAGTGTGGCTTAGAGTAGTCTCGCTAAGATATTTTTAGAAACGCTCAATTTTCCAGCGAAAATTTTGCTCGGTCCTCGGCCGCAATTTGTCAATGAGCTCTCGCGTTGCTCGAGACGTTGACAAAACCTTGCTTGCGGCCTGCGGATGTTCTAAAAATATCTTAGCTCGACTATGAGAATGTTTTTGATATAATTTTGGCATGTTCCATTTAATCTCTTCCGCCTTTAATAGCCCAAAGTTGGCTTTAACTCTTAAATATCTCTATTACTCGGCCTATGTTCTAATCCCGGCGGGTCTTGGCTACATGCTTTGGGATTTGTGGGTTGATTGGGTGAGGGCCCTCAATTTTTCCAAATTAACTTATGTACTTTTGGAAGTGAAGGTGCCACGAGAAGTATATAAATCACCCAAAGCAGCAGAATTTTTTATTAATGGTCTGTTCCAAACTGTTGGAGAAAAAAATTGGTTTGAGAAATATTGGAAGGGAACAGTTAGATCCTGGTTTTCTCTTGAGATTGTTTCAATTGATGGGGTTGTTCATTTTTATATTTGGACAAAGACTGGGCATAAGGCACAAATCGAGTCTAATTTGTACTCCCAATATCCAGGTATAGAAATATTTGAAGTGCCCGACTACACACTCCCATTTAATTACGATCCCAATATAAATACAGTGTGGGCTACAGAATTTGATTTAACCAAGGACAATTTTGCTTACCCCATTAAAACTTATGTGGATTATGGTATGGATAAGGACCCAAAAGAAGAATTCAAAATTGATCCTATGACCCCACTAATTGAATTTTTAGGTAGCTTACCGCGCGGTAACCAAGTTTGGATCCAGATAATTTTACGATCTCACAAGGCAGAGGATAAAGACCCGGAAGGTTCAGGTAAGCTGGTTGATCTAAAGTGGAAGAAGGCTGCGGAAAAAGAGATTGCGGATATTATTAAGAAGGCAAAAGGAGAAGTGGGGCCTGATGGTAAATTTATTCCTGGTACCGGTAGACAACTTACTGAAGTCGAAAGAGATACAATAAACGCACTTGATAGAAGTGTCTCTAAACCTGGTTTTGATGTAGGTATGAGGATGATATATACTGCGCCAAAAGATATTTTCCAAATAACAAACGTTGGTGGGACTATTGGAGGTATTACTCACTTAAATTCGACCTCTAATGGTTTTAAGCCGGCGCGAGGATCAGATGAGAGATATTCAAATTTTTTCATTGCTTGGAAGAAAAGAAGCGAGAAAACACGTGACGAAGAAAGACAATGGCTAATCGATGCATACAAGAGGCGTATGTATTTTTATAAGCCACACAAAAGTCCAAGTTTTGTTTTAAACAGTGAAGAATTAGCTACACTGTTTCATTTTCCCGGGGGTGTCTCTACCACGCCGACTTTTTCACGTATTGAATCTAGAAAAGCTGAGGCTCCCCCTAATCTGCCTGTTTAATTATGGAGGAAGATTATTTAACTCGGTGGTTTAGTTGGGTGAAGGATAAAAAATGGCCAATTGCTGTTGTTTTTTTATTTCTATTACTTGAAATCTGGGTTTATTTTCATTCTGCTCCAACCGATTTTCCAACTGGTCAAGTTATAACAATTATTCCAGGAGAATCATTGCAGGAGATCACAAATCAGCTTAAAGAAGAGAATGTGATTCGATCTCCTTTTTTCTTTAGAGTGCATGTTATTTTAGAAGGGGGGGAAAGGCGCGTGGTAGCAGGAGATTATTTGTTAGATAAAAAAGAAGGTACTGCAGATATTGCCTATCGTCTGGTTCATGGGCAATTTCATTTGCCAGTTACTAAGATAACAATTCCGGAAGGTTGGAATGTAAATCAAATCGGAAATTATCTCAAAAAAACAATCATTAACTTTGATCGGGCCAAATTTATTTCTTTAGCCAAGCCAGACGAGGGTTATCTGTTCCCAGATACGTATTTTGTTTCTTCGGGAATTAGGCCTGAAGATATTATTTTGCGCATGAAGAGCACTTTCCAAGAGAAAATTAAAACTGTTCCTGGAATTTCTACTACGACGCATGATCTAGGTAGCGTCGTTATATTAGCTTCTATTCTTGAAGAAGAAGCACCCCTAACAAAGGACCGCCAAATGATAGCCGACATACTTCTACGCAGAATCTCGGCAGGTCTTCCCTTGCAGGTTGATTCAACCATTACATATATAAATGGTAAAAATACTTATGAACTCACTGTTGATGATCTAAAAATAAATTCTCCTTACAATACATATCTATACAAAGGACTTCCGCCTGGCCCCATTAGTAACCCAGGTACAGATGCAATTTTTGCAAGCTTAAACCCCGTTAAAAATAAATATTTGTATTATTTATCTGGCGGCGATGGCAAGATTCATTACGCGGTAACTTTTGAACAACACAAAAAAAATAGAGAACTTTATATAAAATAAGTGTAGTGTGATATAAATTAGCTGTGAAAAGCAAAGGCAAGGTTTTTGTAGGAGTCTCTGGGGGAGTAGACAGCTCTGTGGCTTTAGCTTTGCTTAAAAAAGAAGGTTACGATGTTACCGGAGTATTTTTAAAAGGTTGGTACCCGGATTGGCAACCTTGTAATTGGAAAGAAGAAAGGCGTAGTGCCATGCGAGTTTGTGCGACATTGGGTCTGCCATTTTTAACGCTGGATTGTGAGAAAGAATATAAAAAAGAGGTGGTAGACTATATGATTCGTGAGTACAGTTTGGGACGTGTGCCAAATCCAGATATTTTTTGCAATAAGTATATTAAGTTTGGAGTTTTTCTTAAAAAAGCACTAGAAATGGGAGCAGACTTTGTGGCAACAGGACATTATGCTCAAGTCAAAGAAGAAAATGGGCAATTTAAATTACTTGAATCAGTTGATAAAGAAAAAGATCAAAGCTATTTCCTCTACACCCTAACTCAAAAGGAACTAAGGCACACCTTGTTTCCGGTCGGGGGCATGGTGAAAGAAGACGTTCGTAAAATTGCCAAGGCCCTTAAACTTCCAACTGCGGAGAAAAAAGATAGCCAAGGTATATGTTTTTTAGGCCAAGTAGACATGAAAGATTTTCTTACCCATTATATTGAAACTAAAAAGGGTGATGTTTTAGGTCTAAATGGTGAAATTATAGGAGAACATAATGGTGCCCTTCTTTATGCAATTGGCGAAAGACATGGTTTTACTATCACTAAAAAAGGATCCACCGATCCGAGATACTTTGTTGTTTCAAAAAATATTTCAGAGAACACCATCACTGTAGCAAACAAGGAGGATGGAAAAGATGAGATTTATTCGGTCAAGGAAATAAATTTGAAAGATATAGATTTCATTTCAGCAAAACCAGGATTTCCATTGAAAACATCGGTCCGAATTAGATATAGACAAGAAAAACAAGACTGCATACTATCCAAGACAGACTCAGAGTACTCGATTGTTTTTGACGAGTCTCAAAATGCAATTTCTCCAGGGCAGTCTGCTGTTTTATATCATGGTGAAGAATGCATTGGTGGAGGAATTATAGAAGCTGTGAGATAATTTTTGTATGGATCCCGTTAGAAATATCGGAGATTCAATAATACAATTATCAGATCAATTTAATTATTAAATAAGGAGTAAGTTCAAAATGAATGATCTCCTATTTCTAACGGGATGGATTCAAAGGTAATAATGGTAAAAAAGGCTAACGGTAGCCTGGAGCCATTCCAAGTAAATAAGCTCGAGTATTCCCTTAAACACGCGGGTGCAAACAGTATCGCGATTGGAGAAATACTAAAACACATAAATGCTCACTTATCTTCAAATATAACAACGCATGAAATCTATAGGCACGCTTTTGAACTACTGCATAAATATGAAAAACCTGCTGCTCTCAAGTATTCTTTGAAGAGAGCGATATTAGATCTAGGGCCCTCCGGGTTCCCGTTTGAAGACTATGTCGCGGAGATCTTTCGTAAAAAAGGATATGAGGCTAAATCTGGCCAAATAGTCAAAGGTTTTTGTGTGGAGCATGAAATCGATGTGGTGGCTTGGAATAACGAGAAGTTAGTAATGGTCGAGGCAAAATTCCACAATGAGTTGGGCGTAAAATCCGATCTCAAGGTAGTGCTTTATGTTAAGGCCCGTTTTGATGATTTGAGTAAAGTAACTTTTAATTACGGCAAAGAGAGGAGCCTGGACGAGGCTTGGCTCGTAACCAACACCAAATTTACAACTACTGCTATCGAATACGGTATGTGTCAGGGAGGTCTCACTATGATCGGCTGGAACTATCCACCCAAGGGGAATCTGCACGATATTATTTTAGAAGAGAGACTCCATCCTTTAACTTGCCTGGTTCACCTAAATGGTCGAGAGAGAAAAGCTCTTCTTGAACAAGGAATAGTCTTATGCCAAACTCTAATTGAGAATCCGCAACTGTTGGAAGCAATAGGAGTATCCAAGGAAGATCAAAAAAAAGTATTGGAAGAAATAGAAGACTTATGAAAAAGGCAAAAAATAATGATACAAACAAAAAAATAGCCAACTTTCTTTTTGAAGTTGGTATCTTAGCAAAAACTCCGCGCAGTGGATTTCATTTTCTTGGTACAGGTAACCAATCAGTCGCAGAACATATTAGTCGCGCTTGTTTTATTGGTTATACTTTAGCTTTGATGGACGGTAAGGTAGATGTCTCCAAGGTTTTAAAAATGTGCTTACTCCATGATTTAACTGAAACTAGAATTTCAGATTTAAATCACATCCATCAGAAATATGTCGAGCGGAAAGAGCATAATGCGGTAAAAGACATTACTGATTCAGTTCCATTTGGTAAGGATATGTTTGTGGTCTTAGAAGAATATGAAAAAAGAACTTCTAAAGAAGCAATCATGGCAAAAGACGCAGATTCTTTAGAATGGATAATTTCGCTTAAAGAAGAAGTTGATACAGGTAACATACGTGCTGTTAAATGGGCAGAGGATGCCATGAAGCGCCTAAAAACACCTTATGCCAGGATTTTGGCGAAGGAAATAATGAAAACCAACTCCAATGCTTGGTGGTTTCGAAATAAAAAAGTAACTATATGACACTTACCGTTGAAGAAAAATTTGAAAAAATGAAAGATATTCGAGACAGGCTTTGGAAATTTAAAGAATCGCCTCTTTACGAGTACCGCTTGCAAAATAAATTTTATCCGGTGGTGGGGGAAGGTAGTCACTCGGCGCATATAATGTTTGTCGGGGAAGCTCCTGGAAAAAATGAAGCGGAAACCGCCAGACCTTTTTGTGGTAGATCCGGTAAGGTTCTAGACGAAATGCTGGAATCAATTAAATTAAATAGAAGTGATGTTTATATTACAAATGTGGTAAAAGATCGCCCTCCGGAAAACAGGGATCCAAGTCCAGAGGAAATTAAACTTTACTCACCTTTTTTAGATGAGCAGATTGATATCATTCAGCCAAAGGTTATTGCGACCCTAGGGAGATTTTCTATGTCCTACATAATGAATAAATTCGGACTGTCCTCTCAAGTAGGACAAATAAGTGAGCTGCATGGGCGTGAATTTATAGCTAAAACTGATTATGGCGCCGTCACCATTGTGCCTCTTTACCACCCGGCGGTGGCTCTATATAATGGCGGAAACCGCGAGACACTACAAAGTGATTTCCAGGTTCTAAAAAAATACATTTAATGGCTGGCAAAATAAAAACAGAATGGGATCTTGGTCTTTTTTATACTGGCAAAAATGACCCACAAATAGATAAAGATGTTAGGGCCTTTGAAAAAGCTTACTTAGATTTCGAGAAAAAATATAAAAATAATAAAAAATACCTGAGTGATGAAAAGGAGTTATTTAAAGCACTGACGGATATGGAAAAACTAAGAGAAAATCCTTATTGGAAGCCTCTAACTTATTTTTATTATATTCAATGTATAAACACTCTAGATGAAGAAGCAAGAGCAAAATCCAACCTCTTAGAACAGCACTATAGAAAATTTGGCAATAAAATATTATTTTTTGATGTAAATTTGTCACGGGTGAGTAAGAAAGATCAAGAAAAATTTTTAAAAAGTAAACAACTGGCTCCGTTTCATTATTTTTTGAAAGTTTTATTTGATAATGCCAATTATGTTTTAACTGAGCCAGAAGAAAAAATCCTATCTCTGGAGTCGATGCCATCTTCTAGTATGTGGGTCGACATGACTGAAAAATACATAAGCAAATTAACTGTTTCACATAAAGGCAAAATGTTACCTTTGAGTGCAGTTAATAATATTATTGCTGAGTTACCAACCCAAAAGGAGCGAGTTGCCCTTCGAAAGAAGCAATTAGGGGAACTACAGAAAGCAGAAGACATGGCCGAAGCAGAACTTAATGCTGTAGTAACAAATAAGAAAATAAGTGACGAACTGCGAGGATATAGGGAGCCTTTTGAAGCAACTATTTTGGGCTATGAAAATAACCAGGATACTATACTTAATCTAGTTAAAACGGTGACTAATAATTTTGAGATAAGTCACAGGTTTTTTAAGGCCAAGGCTAAAATGCTAGGTCTAAGAGTTCTCTACTCTGCTGATAGAGCAGCTAAAGTAGGCAAGACTAAGGCAAAGTTTCCTTTTCAAAAATCTTTCAACACACTTCAACAAGTTTTTTCGAATACAGACCCTGAATTTAAAAAAATCTTGGATATGATGGTAAGTCGCGGTCAAATTGACGTTTACCCTAAAGTAGGTAAACGTGGCGGAGCTTTTTCTAGTCACAACAGAAATCTTCCGGGTATGATTATGCTTAATCACACTGATACTTTGGACTCCCTTATGACCTTTGGTCACGAAATGGGCCATGCTATTCACAGCTACCTTTCGGAAAAACAAAGAGCAACTTATTCTGATTACACCATCAGCGCTGCGGAAGTAGCCAGCACTTTATTTGAAAATTTCGTTTTTTATCACGAGCTCGAAAAAATGTCTGAAAAAGAGAAAATTATTGCGTTGCATGACAAAATTGAAGATGATATTGGAACTATTTTCACCCAGATTGCTTGTTTTAATTTTGAAACAGAGATGCATAATACGATTAGGCAAAAAGGTGCAATGTCGAAAGATGAACTCAAAGCCTTGATGAATAAACACATGCAATCATACTTGGGTCCAATTGTTAAATTGTATCCTGATGATGGTCTATCAGTTGTAAGTTGGTCTCATTTACGTTTTTTCTTTTATGTCTATACTTATGCGTTTGGTAAATTAGCTAGTAAGGCACTCTATGCAAAGTATAAAGAGGATAATAAATACATGAGCCAGATAAAAAAATTCCTTTCTGCGGGTGGGAGTGATAGTCCGGAAAATATATTTAAATCAATTGGAGTTGATGTTACAAAACCAGACTTTTGGCAAAAAGGAATCGATAGTATAAAAGAAGACATCGCTAATCTAGAAAAACTCATAAAATAATGGCATTATATACGGATGGATTCCTCAGAAATTCGCAATAGATTCATTCATTTTTTTGAAAAAAGAGGGCACAAAGTATTACCTTCGGCGCCGTTAGTACCTCAGAATGACTCTTCTGTTTTATTTAATACTGCGGGCATGCAGCCACTTGTGCCATATTTGCTAGGAAAGACACATCCTGAGGGCAATAGGCTAGTGGATATCCAGAAATGTGTGCGGACAAACGATATAGATGAGGTGGGAGATAATACGCACCTTACTTTTTTTGAGATGATGGGGAATTGGTCTTTAGGTGATTATTGGAAAGAAGAATCTATAAATTGGAGTTACGAACTCCTTACGTCAATAGATGAGGGTTTTGGACTAGACCCTCGGAGATTATATGTCACTTGTTTCGAGGGGGACGAAAACTCACCAAAAGATGAGGAATCTGCTCGAATATGGAAAAATATATTTGATAAAAATAACATTACAGGAGAAAGAATATATTTTTTACCGAAAGAGAAGAACTGGTGGAGTGCAGGTGACTCTGGGCCGTGTGGCCCGGACACAGAAATATTCTATGACCTGACCGGGAGTCTTACTTCAGGTATGACTCTCGGTGAGTATCAAAAGGCTGATGAAGAACAAAAGGTCGTCGAAATCTGGAACAATGTTTTCATGGAATACTTATCTAGGGAAGGGAAAGTTATTGGTAAGTTGGACAAGCACAACGTAGATACAGGAGCTGGGTTTGAACGAGTGGTTGCCACAATTCAAGGAAAGAGAAGTGTTTTTGAGACTGACATATTTAGCAAATTTATCGATTCGATACAAGGTGGCTATGCAGAAAGTGACAAGAGAATATTAGCTGATCACATAAGAACAATTGCGTTTATCGTTGCGGAGAGGATAAAACCTAGTAACAAGGATAGAGGTTATGTTCTGAGGAGATTACTCCGTAGAATTTTCTCTAAGTTTAATCTAAATGATCTAAAAAAAGCTGCAGATTGGGTTGTTAGTAAATATTATAATGATCTTAAGGACACTGAAGTATGGGAAGTCATAAATGAAGAATGGAAACAATTCAGTGCCGCCTTAGAGTTGGGTAAAAAGGAGTTAAATAAATTAGATAGCATAGATCCACAAATAGCTTTTAAATTATACTCGAGCTACGGATTGCCGTTTGAGGTTATAAAAGATAAATTTCCAGATCTTGGCCGAGCTCAATTTGAAGACGAAGCATCTTCTCATCAAGAACTCTCCCGGGCTGGGGCTGAGCAAAAATTTAAAGGAGGTCTTTCCGGAACTGGCGAGATTGAGGTCAAATATCACACGGCTACCCATCTTTTACACCAGGCCTTGAGGGATGTTTTAGGTAATACTGTAGAGCAAAAGGGGAGTAACATTACTAGCGAAAGACTCAGGTTTGATTTTTCATTTAGCAGAAAATTAACGGGGGATGAAATGAAGAAAGTAGAAGATATAGTGAATGAAAAAATTAAAGAAAACCTGCCCGTTGTTAAGCAGACGATGAAAAAAGATGAGGCGGAGAAAACTAGGGCTTTGCATTTCTTTGCTGAAAAATATGAGGATAATGTAGATGTTTATTATATAGGCAAATCACTAGATGATTCATATTCAAAAGAATTTTGTGGAGGACCTCATGTGGAAAATACAGGCACACTAGGCAAGTTTAAGATTATAAAAGAGGAAGCCGTCTCGGCTGGGGTAAGGCGAATAAAAG
>CAZQKP010000010.1:0-13812 GCA_964594005.1 uncultured Candidatus Saccharibacteria bacterium | reverse complement strand
TTTCATATGTTATATAGGTTATCTTTGTATAGGTCCTTATTTTCTTTAATCCAGTTGATGGTTTCGGCTAGTCCCTTCTTTAGGCTGCATTCTGGTTTCCAACCCGTTGCTCTTATCAGCTTTGTATTGTCGCACAGTAATTGTTTAACCTCGCTTTTATTGGGTCGGATACGTTTATTATCTTCCTGAATCTTTATTTTTATTTTCATAATATTTGCTATAAGATGTGCCAGGCTGCCTATTGATATTTCTTGGCCAGTTCCTATATTAGTAACTTCACCAAAAAGCCTGTCGGATTTGGCTATGGCTAAAAAGCCCTTTATGGCATCTTCAATAAAAGTTAGGTCGCGCGCCGGATCGGTATTGCCGAGCCTAATGATTTTCTGACCACTCAGCATTTGAATTATAATCGACGGTATGATCGCTCTTGCCGATTGCCTTGGTCCGTAGATATTGAATGGCCGGGCTATCTTAACCGGTAGACCGTAGGACCGGTAAAAACTTAAAGCTATCTGGTCAGCACCAACTTTGGTGGCAGCATAAGGCGATTGAGCATTGGCCGGATGAGATTCGTTAATGGGTGCATATTGGGCCGTACCATAGGTTTCGCTGGTTGAGGTAATTATAGTATTCTTTATTTTTAATTCCCTGGCCGCCTGCAGTATGTTGTAGGTCCCTTCGATATTGGTTTTTATATACGCCAAGGGAGAGATATATGAATAGGGAATTCCTATCAGAGCGGCAAGATTAAAGATAGTATCGTGGCCTTTTACTGCCGCGAAGACCGAATCATAGTTATTTATATCGCCACTGATTACCCTCAACTTGTTTTTATAAGGCGACTTTTCAAGCCAGCCCCAATTATTGAACGAGTTGTAATGCACAAAAGCAGTAACCGAATAACCTAGCTCGATGCATTTTTCCGTAAGATGGGAACCGACAAATCCTCCAGCACCAGTAATGATAATATTTTTTATTTTCATTTCTTATGTATTGATAATTCGTGGAATGGTTTAATTTTCATTATTTAGGAGTTTACTTGATAATAGATAATTTTCAAATAATGACAAGGAGGCTTATATAAATCCTTCTTGTCAAATAGCGTTTGAGTGTATATACTCCAGCCAATTGGACTTTAAAAATGTCCGGAAGAGACCAGGTATACGATTTGCTTAAGCTTCGCTTGAACCTTTTTTCTTCGCTGTGCGAAAATCGCCAGTTTATTTATCAGGTATATACTGCTGGCAAAATGATTTCCCGAACCCTTAAGTTTGGCGGTAAACTTCTAATTTTTGGTAATGGCGGATCGGCTGCCGAAGCCCAGCATTTTGCCGCAGAGCTTGTTGGTAAATTTGAAAAGGAGCGAAAGGCGTTACCTGCGATTGCTTTAACCACGGATACTTCGGTAATAACTTCACAAAGCAATGATTTCGGGTTTGAATTTGTATTTTCCAGACAAATTGAAGCTCTGGGTCATCCGGATGATTTGGTGGTGGGTATAACTACAAGTGATGTGCAGGTGGGAAAAAAACACTCTCTGAATATTTTGCGAGGATTTGAAATGGCTCGCGCAATGAATATGAGATCACTTGGCCTATTCAGCCAGAAAACGATTAATCTACTTTTTGAGGTTGATGCAAGTGTGGTTGTGCCCGAAGAAAATACGGCATTGATACAAGAAGTTCAGCTTTCCGTGATTCATATTCTGTGTAAATTTGTAGAGGATAACCTATGAAGCCTCCAATGATTCTCGAAAATCTTCGTTTTGCAAAAGATATAAGAGGGCTTAAACTACTGGCCCTTGATTTTGACGGGACCCTGACCGATGGCTATGTCTATGTAACTGAAGATGGGAAAGAGTCCGTTCGTTGTAGCAGAAAAGATAGCATGGGCATCTCTGCTTTAAAAAAGAATGGGGTTAAGGTCGTTGTAATCTCAAAAGAAATAAACCCAGTGGTCTTGGCTCGCTGTCGGAAATTGGAGGTAGATTGTTATTCTGGAGTTGACGATAAGCTTGGAGTTTTGAAAAAAATAATTCAAGACATCAATATCTCTTGGTCCGAAGTTGCATTTATGGGTGATGACGTGAATGATCTAGAGGTTTTGTCTCATGTTGGTCTAAAAATTACAGTGGCCGATGGCCATGCATTAGTAAAAGATGTCTGTAACATCATTACTCAAGCCAATGGCGGAGAGCATGCTGTTAGAGAGGCGTGTGATCTTATTCTAACAATTAAAAATCAGTTTTATTCATAAGCGGTTAAAAACCGCTTTTTTGATCTATTGAACCTTTTGATACCTTTTGATACTATTAGGTGATGAACATTGTGGATCCTAACGGCATATATACCACCAATGAAACAAGAAAGGTTTTAAGATTGTCTAACAGTACAATTAAGCGACTTCTTAAAAAAGGGATCATTCGAGCCAACAAAATAGGGGGTCAGTATAGAATTTTGGGCAAGGAAATTTTGAGAGTCGTCTCGCCCAACATGGAAAGGAAGGCGGTTAACCTATACCAGAGGATAAAAAGAAAATCTAAAAAAGCCATTAAAAATTGGTAAAATGGAGTTTCGTATCAAGCCACAGAAAAATTTTTCCATAGACGATATTAAAGAAATTTGGCAGCACAAAGAATTGCTCTATTTTTTTACCTGGAGAGAGCTCAAGGTAAGATATAAACAAACGGCAATTGGAGTAATGTGGGTTTTGTTCCAGCCCTTTGTGACGATGGTGGTTTTTAGTGTTGTGTTTGGGCATTTTGGGAAAATTCCCTCGGGTAATGTGCCCTATCCGATATTTGTATATGTTGGACTGTTGATTTGGCAATTCTTTTCCTCTTCTCTGGCCGGTGCTAGCAATAGCCTTATCGGCAATGCTGGGATTATAACCAAGGTTTATTTCCCGAGGCTTATTCTGCCCATTGTTTATTCTCTCGTTAGTTTGGTTGATTTTGCAATTGCTTCAATAATTTTGTTTGGACTCATGGTTTATTATCACGTTTTACCTCACGTATTCGGTTTAGTTATTTTGCCATTACTCTTGGCGATATCATTTTTAATTTCAGTTGGTGGAGGCATGATACTGGCCGCAATAAATGTAAAATACCGCGATGTTCGTTATGCCTTGCCATTTTTTCTGCAGATTCTACTTTTTGTGACTCCGGTAATCTATCCGCCAGATATATTAAACAAATATTCTTGGGTCTTGGTTCTTAACCCAATGACTGGAGTTTTGAAAGCTGCGAGAGCAACCATTTTGGGAACGGCGCCCGTAGACTGGTCGTTGCTTATTTTTTCGGGAATTGGGGGCGTAATACTATTTGTTTTGGGCATTCTTTATTTTAATAAAACAGAAAGATTTTTTGCGGATATTGTTTAAACATGGAACCTATTATCGAGGTCAAAAATTTATCCAAGAGATACACCATCAGCCATAAGTACAAGACCTACGTGGCTCTTAGAGACGTGATGGGCTATTTAGTTCGCGATCCGTTTAAATTTTTTAAAAGAAAAATTAAAAAACCAAACAAAGGTACAGATGAAGATTTTTATGCCCTAAATGATATTAATTTTTCTGTTAATCCTGGTGAGGTGATCGGAGTGATTGGCCCTAACGGTGCGGGCAAATCCACTTTGCTAAAGGTACTAAGTCGTATTACGCCTCCGACAAAAGGCGAAGTAATTTTGAGAGGTCGAGTGGCATCATTGCTGGAAATTGGCACGGGTTTTCACCCTGAACTGACAGGTCGCGAAAATATATATTTTAATGGTGGAATCTTGGGCATGTCTCGTAAAGAAATAAATAGTAAGTTTGATGATATTGTCAGTTTTTCTGGCGTAGAACAGTTCATCGATACTCCAATAAAACGTTATTCTTCGGGTATGCAAGTTAGGCTTGCGTTTTCAGTGGCGGCATTTATGGAACCGGATATACTTTTAGTTGATGAGGTTTTGGCGGTGGGTGATGCCGAATTTCAAAAAAGATCTTTGGGTAAAATGGAAGATGTTTCTAAAAAAGGCCGGACCGTTATATTCGTTAGTCATAACATGGCCGCTGTGATCAGGTTGTGCCAGAGAGGATTATTATTAAAAGGCGGGAAAGTAGTTGATACAGGTGATATGCCAAGCATCGTTTCAAAATATATGGAGATGTCTCAACAGGCGGAAGAAATCAAAATAGACAATGAGAGATATACCAATGAAGCGGGCAGGTTGATAAACATCAGGGAGATTAACGAAGAGGGAAAAACTCTTCAGTCATTTGATATTAGAAAACCCATAGGAATTTTAATGGAGTACGAGGTCTTTAAACCTGGCACACGGACTGCGGGCAACATACAACTTACGAACACTCTTGGAGTTATGCTCTTTAATTCCCCCGAAGATATTTTAAAAAAATCAAAACACAAGAGCCCAGGTATTTACAAGACGATTTGTTGGTTGCCAGGAAATTTTTTGGCAGAAGGATTATTTGTGGTAAGGGTACAAATTGGCTGGGAGGTGGAAGGAAGCTTTTATGAAACTGATTATCCGGACGCGATAAGTTTCAATGTCCACGATGCCTTAGAGGGTGGCTCCGTCAGAGAAAATGCAATGGACTTTTTCCCGGGCGTTGTCAGACCCAAGTTAGATTGGACTACGGAAAAAATTTAATTATCAAAATAATGAATAAAAATAAAACAGTATTTATTACCGGTATTACTGGATTCGTGGGTAGCCACATGGCTGATTATATTTTAAACAATGTTCCAGGAGTTAAAGTCGTGGGATTTTTAAGATGGCGATCTCCTAAAGACAATATAAAGCACATACTCGATCAAGTATCCTTGGAATATGGCGATTTAGGTGATATCCAATCATTAAAATCGGCGCTGAATAAGCACAGGCCGGAAATAATTTTTCATTTGGCCGCCCAGTCATATGTAGATTTTAGTTTTTGGGCACCAATTAAAACTCTTGAGGACAATGTGATTGGAACCGCAAATCTTCTAGAAGCTATCAAAGAGTTAAAATTGTCTTCGGGATATGATCCCGTAGTTCACATTTGTAGTTCTTCTGAAGTTTATGGTCAAGTTAAAAAAAGCGAGGTCCCGATTAAGGAAACAAATACTTTTCGACCGGCGTCGCCCTATGCGGTAAGCAAGGTGGGCGAAGATATGCTTGCATTACAGTACTGGTTGTCTTGGAAAATAAAAACTATCCGCACCAGAATGTTTACTCACACTGGTCCGCGCAGAGGAGAAGTTTTTGCTCTTTCTAACTTTGCCAAACAGGTGGCAGCCATTGAGGCAGGTAAACAAAAACCGGTTGTTGAGGTGGGGAATTTAAACAGTGTTAGAACTTGGATGGATGTAAGAGATGCAGTTCGGGCCTATTGGCAGCTAGTTAATGAGTGTACTCCCGGCGAGGTTTATAATATTGGAGGAGTTGAAACTATGACCATAGGAGACATGCTTAAGCTTCTGTTGAAATATTCTAAACACAAAGGAATTAAAGTGAGAGTTGATAAAAAGCGCTTGCGACCATCTGATGTTACTTTGCAAATTCCTTCTATAGAAAAGTTTGTTCGTATCACTAAGTGGAAGCCTCGGGTAAAATTTGTGCAAACAGTTGAGGATACTCTAAATTTTTGGCGAGAACACTATCTTGTCAAATAGGTAAAAATATATTATAAATTCTCAAGTTCTATAACAATGGCTGAAAGATTAACTTTGAATTTGGACCTATATAAAAGGGCCTACTTAATTAGAAGTGCAGAAAATGCGATTGTGAAACATTATCCCGAGAATGAAATGAAAAGCCCTATGCATATGACCATGGGCGGAGAAGCAATTTCGGCGGGCGTGTGTCATGCCCTAGATAAAAATGATGATGTTTTTTGTTCCTATCGGAGTCATGGCGTATATCTCGCCAATACTCTTGAAACCGACAGGTTTTTTGGAGAAATGTACGGGAAAGTAACAGGTATGGCAAAAGGTAAAGCTGGATCAATGCACCTGTCTTCGCCCAAGACTGGATTCATGGGGGCCTCTGCAATTGTTGCCAGTACTATTCCAGCAGCAGCTGGCTCAGCTTTCTCTCACATTTATAGAGGAGAGTCTGGTGTGGCAGTTGTATTTTTTGGCGATGGGGCAATCGATGAGGGTGACTTTTGGGAGACTTTAAATTTTGCATGCTTGATGAAACTTCCCATAATTTTTGTTTGCGAAGATAATTCTTACGCAGTCCATTCTCACAAAAACAGAAGGCATGGATACAAAGACATAAAGACAATTGTGTCGGGATACGAATGCGAAATAATGTATTCCAACTCTAATGATGTAGAAGAGGTTTATCGCAAAGCAGCTAGTGCTAAATTTTTTGCCCAAAAGGGCCGACCGGTTTTTATGCATCTTGAGTACTATCGATATTTGGCTCACGTGGGGATCAAAAAAGACTTTCGAGCTGGATATAGAAGCGAAGATGAGTTTCAAGATTGGCTAAAACGAGATCCGATTATGTTTCAACGTGATAAACTTATCCAATTTTTCAAGATTCCTGAGTCGGAAATAGTTGAATTGGAAAACAAGATTGATACCCAGGTCGAGAGAAGTATCCAAATGGCTAAAGAGGCAGAACCACCGTCTGGTGCTGTAATTTGGGAGGATTTATACCATGGATAGAAAAATTACCTATAGAAACGGTATAAATGAAGCTCTCCATCAGGAGATGGAGAGGGACGACAATGTTTTTATTTACGGTCTGGACGTGGATGATCATAAGCAGATTTTTGATAGTCACACAGGCCTTCTTAATAGGTTTGGCTCACAAAGAGTCTTTAGCACACCTCTATCGGAGTCGGCTTTAATGGGGTTCGGTTTGGGAGCGGCAATTAAAGGTCTACGGCCAATTAATGTACATATTAGGGTAGACTTTCTTATACTGGCAATGAACCAGTTGGCTAATATGGTAGCCAGCTATTCTTATGGATCAGGAGGATCTTTGAAGGTTCCACTCACGATCCGAGCAGTGATTGGCAGAGGTTGGGGACAGTCTTACCAACATTCCAAATCGCTCCAATCTATTTTTGCCCACATTCCCGGTCTTAAAGTTGTCATGCCAACTACAGCTCGGGATGCGAAAAATATGCTTGTTGCGGCGATTAGAGATGACAATCCTGTTATAGTACTAGAGCATCGATGGCTATATGATGCCGAAGGAAATGTTCCAGAAGAATATGAGACAACCTCGTTGTCAGGATCCCAGGTTTTGAGACAGGGTTCAGACCTTACGATTATCGGAACTTCGTGGATGAATGTTGAGGCTTTAAAAGCCGCAGACGTTCTAAGTCGAAAGGCCGGAATTGAAATAGAAGTTATTGATGCCAGGTCAATTTCTCCCTTTGATGAAATGCTTTCTGTCGAATCAACTCTAAAAACAGGTCACTGCATCGTTGCTGACTTGGATTGGCTTCATTGCGGTTTTAGTGCCGAGATTGCAACCAGGATTTATGAAAAATGTTTAGGCAGTCTGAAATCACCGATTCGGAGAATTGGTTTTGCCGAAACACATTGTCCTTGCGCTAGACCCCTTGAGGATGCATTTTATCCCAATGCGATTACACTGATCAGGGCGATAGAAGAAGAGTTAAATTTGTCGGAGACAGATCTTTCTGGTGAAGATTTTTATAGTTATGAGAATAAGTTTAGGGGACCGTTTTAAAGCCGCGTATGCGGCTTTATTGTATTTGTTGATAAATTTTTCCATTTATTAGATATAATTTATTTATGTTAAAAAATAAAAAGGAAGTCATCATAGTGGTCGTACTCTTGTTGGTAGGGGTTTCTGTTTTTATGTATATTAAGGCGGCCTCTCCTCATCCAACACCAAAACTTATTGTGGTTGTTACTGCTCCCAATGGCGGTGAAAAAATCGCTAGGGGTCAGTATTATACAGTTAAATGGAATGCGGGTGGGGCTTATAATAGCAAGGTGTCTGTTTATTTAATGAAGGGAAATAAGACCATACAAACCATAGCCAATTTAACCAATATCTATAGTAGTTATAACTGGTTGGTAGCAAATAGCTTAACCTTGGCCAGCGATTATAAAGTTAAGGTTCAAGTGCAAGGAGTAGGAAGTGATACGAGTGATAATTATTTCAGTCTAGTTAGTGCGACTCCGACACCAACTTTTACCGTAAGCCCTATCCCAAGTAGAACTGCAACACCATCGCAGTCGTTTAGTCCCAGCCCAACGGCCTCAAGATAATGGATGATAAAATAAAACGGCTAAATGCCGTTTTTCTCATAGCAATATATCTTTAATCTGATGGATGTCTATAATTGATAGATCTGCTTCGCTGTTTGGGATATTGAGAGCAATTGTTTTTAAGCCTAAAGACTTCGGAATTTGAATGTCAGTCCACTCGTCTTCACCGATATAGACGTGTTCACCGGGCAAGAAAGCCGAAATTGATAACAAATACTTAAAATTATCTGGTTGCGTCTTAGGGACAAATTTCGGGTCGTCACCAAACACGGAAAAATTAAATATGTTGGGATCAATCCCAATCTTATTTAATTTTGCTATTGCTGAAGTGCGGAATGACCCAGAAATAATGAACAAAAAGTATTTTCTTGAAAGTTCTTCGATAATTTCTGTAAGTTGATCGTCTCCGGATATCAGATCAACCACGTTGGTTGTAGAGAAGCATTCGATTAGATGGATCTGGTCAATATTTAAGGCCATGAATAATTTTTTCATCTTGCCCCCGGGAGATTTTATTTGTTGGTAGAGCGATTTAACCCTGTTAATATTTTCAAGTCCGGGTCTCAGTGACAGGATTTTTTCAAAAGCAGATTTCCTCAAACGCTCCCTAATTTCTTGGGTTTCAGGATAAAGAGTTTCATCAAGATCAAAACCAACGGCCCTTATTTCCTGCATGTTACTTATTCTCAGCAATCTTTTTTAAAGATTTAATGTCTTTTACAATACCTTTTTGAGCAACAAGGATGTTTAACTTGTTATTTAGGCTGTCAAATTGTAGATAAGAAACATGACTACTATGGCCTTGAGAAAAATCATTACCAATATCTTCCCAAAGAGCAGATATAGTGTCGTATGTATAAGTTTGGTTTGGATCAGAGATAAGACCGTCGCCGTTCGGTCTAGCCGACATCCTTTTTTGGGATAGTTGCTTGGGACAAACGGCCTCAATTACGAGTACCCTCCTGTCCAACCCGGAAGCTATACCATAAAATTGATGTCTCCTGGTTCTGTATCTATGTCCGCCCTCAACAATTACACCTCGACCCCTTTGGAGATTTTTTACCACCAATCCGTCTATTGTTCTGCTTGCTTTGTCGGGATTGGTACCTTTTGCACCTTTAGCCGGAAGGCGTTTCATTCCTTGTTGACGGCGAATTTCGTTCTGATCTATTAAAACGTAATCTTTCAACCTGGTTGCAAGTTTTTTTGCAAGAGTAGTTTTTCCCGTACCCGGCAAGCCACAAATCAGGATTAAATATTTGTTAATGTTCAGTTTATTCATCTGGTATTATCTTGTCCCACAAAATATCATTATATTTCACGATGTCAATTTGACAAAGATTAAATTTATATCATATATTTCCATAAGTACTCTACATGGAACAGCCACTATTGGTTACCGGAGCAGCTGGCGGTATTGGAAAATTTATTCATGAGCGTTTGGGGGGTCTGACATTAACTCGCGACAACTTACCTGTTGTTTTGGATTATTATCGTCAGACAGGTTTTAGAACTATAATCCACTGTGCTTACAACTCAACTTCACCAAGGAAACTTAATAGCCAAAATATATTTGGTTATCTGACCGACAATGTTCTATTAACTGGAGAAGCTCTCAGCATTCCTCATGAATATTTTGTATATTTTTCTTCGGTAGAGGTTTATCCGAAAAACAATGCTCTTCATACTGAGGATGAGCTAATAGATATTGCTGATATTTCAAATTTTCATGGCATCGCGAAGATGCTTTCGGAATCAATTGTTACTAAACGGGCAAATAGGTTTTTGATATTGAGATGCTGTTCCCTTGTGGGCAAATATGCGCGCAAAAACAACTTGTCCAAGCTTTTGGAGGACAAACATCCAACCTTGACCCTATCTCCGGATTCAAACCTCAACTACGTTCTCTACGAGGATATTCTGTCTTTTATCCGCATAGCTATCAGCCAGGGTATTGGCGGTATCTTTAATATTGCTTCTGCCTCGGCCATAAAGTTGGGAAGAGCTGTAGAAATTATCGGTAAGGAAGTAAAATTCGGAGAAGTCAGATACGATGTCGGGAATATTTCCAATAAAAAAGCTGTTTCAGTACTAAACAATTTTAGTCTTACCTCCGAGCAGATTCTAAAAAAGATTGTTAGATCTTCTAGTTTATAAACCGCCTTATGGGCGGTTTTGTTGCGGTGTTATTTTGAAAGATAACTTTTTTAGATAGTCAGAGTATTTTTCAAGCGGCAAGCCGAGCGGATTAATAATAATGTCCGATCGCTCTTTGATGTTCGATTTAATAAATAATCCTTGATAAAAAATATTTAAGATACGGTCAATTCCTGGCATGAATTTGTAATTCATTCGGGGAATTTCTTCTAGCGTTAGGATCTTACTATTTGATTCAATGCTGAGATTTCCGAATTTTTCCTGGAGTCTAATCAACTTAAACCATGCGGCATCATTTAATGGTACCGACCAAAAGGATCCAACAACTATTCTATTTCCTAACTCTGGATTGTTTGGATACACAGTGCCGGGAATATGAATTAAGAAATCGGCAAATGGCTTTGCCGAGGTTCTTATTTCTTGTTTGATAAACTCGAGATCTCTGGAATCTTTGGCCAGAATTCTAGCAGAGGCTTTTGTGGTTTGATAACTCCCACTTGTTTTAAAGCCCATCATTGCCAATTCTCTGTAGTCAGAATTAATTTGTCTTAAATTAAGCTCCTCGTTTACTTCTCTTAGAAATGTTTTCTTGGGATGAGTGTCCTCTTTAGCATCAGGTCCCAACCAGTTTCCGCCGATTAGTCCCAAGTGGTTTCTAAAATCTATATTAGGGTAAGAGTCAGTTTTTTGCTCTAAAAAAAGTTGATCTGGGGCCTTTTGTCTGTGGATTATTCCGGCCGAAAATAAGTGGGCAACACATCTTCTCATTATTTTTAAATAAATATCTCAAAATTGAATAAAGTCAAATTGACAAAAATCGATAAATTGTTATGATCCTTTGGCTCATTAACAATATGATATCAGAAAAACTGCTTAAGAATTTTGAAGGTAAGTCAACTCTCGTAACTGGCGGTACCGGCTTAATTGGTCGCCAGGTTGTAAAAATTTTGTGTGATGTTGGGGCTGATGTCAGAATTGCTTCACTTGATCAGGTCGTGGTAGACAGTCGAGCCAAACATTTACCCAAAGACAAAGCAGATCTATCTTCTTTTGATCTTTGCAAAGACATGACGCGTGATACGGACTATGTTTTCCACCTGGCGGGTGTAAAAGGTTCGGCCGAGGTCACAAAATCAAAGCCCGCGAGTTTCATGGTCAACATTTTGATGATGAATACGAATATTCTTGAGGCCTGCAGATTGAATCGTGTTAATAAGGTTGTATACACAAGTTCAATTGGTGCATACGCGCCAGCTGAAATTTTCAAGGAAGACGAAAATGTGGATCTCCCGCCCATGGATCTGTATCCCGGAGAGGCAAAGCGCATAGCGGAGAAGCAAGTTCAGGCCTATGCTATCCAATACGGATTGAAAAATTTTGCAATTGTGCGACCTTGTAATGTTTATGGTCCAGGCGATAATTTTGATCCTGATAATGCAATGGTTATTCCGACCTTGATGTTTAAGGTTCAGCGTGGTGATAATCCTGTCGTGATGCGTGGAGATGGAACTGCAATTCGTGACTTTGCCTATAGCCGAGACATTGCCGAAGGCATTATTCTCGCTTTGTGGCATGGTACTGATTCCCGTTTTGTGAATTTGTCTAGCGGCGTGGGGAATAGTGTGCGTCAATTGGTTGAAACATTTAACCGAGTGGTGCCATTTAACTACGTTTTTGGTAATCCGAGACCCGGAAGCATTTCAAAAATGGTAATGGAAATTTCTCTTGCTCAGCAAATGCTTGATTTTCAGCCGATGACGTCACTAGAAGAGGGCTTGAGAGAAACTTGGAGTTGGTTTCTGGAACACAAAGATGAATATCTACAAAAGAAGAATTATTTTGCTGAAGGGGAAATGGGAGGTGGTCGATGAGGCCAGGGCAATTGGTTGTGACGCCCTCCAGAAAGCTGCCCGAAGTGAAGATTATTGAGTCTTATGTTTTTGAAGATTTTCGTGGTAAGTATAGACAGCTTTATGATCGCGAGCTATTTATCCAGAATGGCGTAACCGAAGATCTGGGCGTTGAGTCTGACATTTCAGTTTCCTCAAGAAATGTCCTCCGTGGTATTCACGGTGATCCTAAAACAGAGAAATTGGTTTCCTGTCTTCATGGTGCCTTCTATCTTGTTGTTGTCAATTGTAGAGAAGGTGACCCACTCTTTGGGGTATGGGATGCTTTTACCCTTTCAGAAAGCAACTGTTTGCAAATCCTAGTTCCTGCTGGATATGGGAATGCCCATTTGGTCATGACTGACTGGGCAATTTACCACTATAGTCAGAGTCAGCGTTACAAGTATGACGATCCCTATCAGTTTACTTATAGATGGAACGATCCGAGGTTTAAAATTTGGTGGCCGATAGATAATCCGATCCTTTCCCAGCGAGATCAGGAGGGCCATTATGTTTAAAGACTCCAAAGTTCTGGTGACTGGTGGTGCCGGTTTTATCGGCACCAATCTCATCAAGGAATTGTTGACTGAGGGTGCCCGTGTCAGGGCTACTATCCACAATACTCAGCCTCAACTGAGGAACACGGCAGTTGAGTATGTTAAGGCAGATCTTACTCGCGAAGAAGATTGCAGATCTGTTGTGAAAGATGCGGAGTATGTTTTTATGTGCGCGGCCAATACTTCCGGAGCGCTTGTAATTGACTCCACACCGTTAGTACATGTTACTCCTAATTGGGTTATGAATGCCTGGATGTTGCAGGCGGCTTATGACGCTAATGTCAAAAAATTCCTCTGGATTAGCAGCAATGCAGTTTATCCCGAGTTTGACTATCCAGTTAAAGAATCTGATGCATTTGCGGGGCCACTTTATAAGTCTTATCGCTTTGCAGGTGGCATGAAAAGATGCTGTGAACAGCTTTGCGAAATGTATTGGTACTTACAAAGACCAATGCAAACGGTTGTCGTCAGGCCAGCAAATGCCTATGGCGAATATGATGACTTTGAGTGGGCGACCTCTCATGTGATCCCCTCATTTATTAGGAGAACGGTTGAACGGCACGATCCTCTAAAGATCAAAGGAGGCGGAAAAAGCATCAAAGATTTAATTTATGTGGGAGATTTGGTTCGGGGTATACTTCTGGCTATGAGAGAGATTAATTCCTATCAACCGGTTAATATTGGCACAGGGGTGCCAATCTCAACTGGCGAATGTCTGAAACAGGTTCTTGAAGCAGATGGTTACTCGGACGCAAGGGTTGAATTTGATTCTTCGCGGCCTGGTATGATTCCAAAAAGACTGATCGACGTGTCTCTTGCCAAAGAGATTCTAGGATTTGAGGCCAAAACCTCATTCCGGGAAGGGGTTGCAAAAACTATATCTTGGTATAGAAATAGTCTTAAGGAGGTAGCCTAAACATGCGTATTCTAGGAATCCAACCATTTTCACACGATACTT
>CAZQKP010000009.1:2160-13854 GCA_964594005.1 uncultured Candidatus Saccharibacteria bacterium | reverse complement strand
TTGGAAAGTGGTAGATTGGTGGAAGAGGGTAATAGCCAAAAACTATTGGATGAAAAAGGTCTCTATGCGGCATTGTGGAGGGAACAAGCTTCGTTGGTGTAAACTGTATGTATGGCGAGAGTTTTTATTATTCATCGTTGGTCAGGTGATCCAGAGTCTGATTGGTTGCCCTGGCTTAAGATGGAATTGGAGAAGTTGGGGTGTAAGGTCACTGTCCCATTAATGCCCAACACTGATAGCCCTGTAATATCAGAATGGGTAAATAAGATTTCCGAAATTGTTGACAATCCAGATAGTGATACTTATTTTGTTGGTCATAGTATTGGTTGTCAGGCAATATTAAGATATCTAGAGAAAATAAAAAATAAAATTGGCGGAGCAGTATTTGTATCGGGTTGGTTTAATCTGGCTAATTTGGAAGATGAAGAAATAGAAAAAATAGCAAGGCCTTGGATTGAGACTCCAATTGATTTCCGGAGGATTAAAATAGTTTTGCCAAAATCGATCCTTATAATTTCTAACAACGACCCATATGGTTTTTTTGAGAAGAACAAAAAGATGTATTCACAGATTGGTTCTAGGATTATAATAATGCATGGTGCTGGGCACATTACCTCAGATGATGGATATTTAAAAGTGCCAGAAATATTAGAAAGTATTAAAGAATTATTAGTTTAATTTATTTTATGGCTACAAAAAGACAAAAAAGTACAGCAAAGAGAAATATTAAAAAAGCTCAGGCTAGGTGGAAGAGTATGACAAAAAGGCAACATAGTTTAGCTCAACCGCAAGGTCGTTCACGTGCTAAACCAGGTACAACAGGTAAGGGCAGATTCTATAGAATTGAAGTTAGACCAAAATCGGAGTTTGTCACTTTTCGTGTGCAAGACGTAGGTAAAAAAGGTGGTTTGGAAAGGTTGGCCGGCAAAAGATCTAGCGGCTCATGGGATACAGCAACCTGGCTAGTTGAGAAAAAAGATGCGCATGTCCAAAATGGTCATCTTATGATAACTGGCCAAAAAGCCAGATCAGTACTAAAAAGTATTCGGGGGCACATTACACACGTAAAGGGAGATGTCTTTAAAGCTTTGCCCAGAAAAAATGTTCCCGAGAGAGCTAAGCCTACCCCAGCTATGCGAAGTGCTCAAAGAAGAAATATTAAGAAAGCTCAAGCGGCTAGAAGAAAGTAATTTTTATCAAATGCTTTCAGTATGAAAAGTAAAATTATTATCCTGGCCTTAGTTATCTTGGTAGTAGTTGCAGGGTGGTTTTACTATCAAAAAATAACTGTTCGACAATCTCTCTCAGACATTACCTACAAAAACGCTTCGTCTGATTTGATCCAAGTGGGTTTGCCTTATCCAGGTGCTGTAACTGGTAAAGAATTTAAAATAATAGGCAAGGCAAGAGGCAGTTGGTATTTTGAGGCTAGCTTTCCAGCTGAAGTCTTAGATAAAAACAATAATTCTTTGTTTAAGGGCCCAGCGCAAGCAGAAGGGAATTGGATGACTGCAAATTTCGTGCCATTTTCAATTGATGTAAAAGTTCCTGCTTCATATATTGGTCCCGCTAAAATAATATTAAAGAAAGATAATCCATCTGGACTCCCCCAAAACGAATCCTCAATTTCTTTTCCAATTACCATTGAGTATTAGCCTTAATTTCTAAAAATTCCTTACCCCATTTACCCTCTAGCTCTATAGGGGAGGTGGGTGTATAATGTAGGGGTCTTTAATTATTAATAAAATATTGTATAAATATGGCAAAAAGTAATTCCGCATTTATGAAACCGATGAATATCAGCCCAGATTTGGCGGCTGTTGTCGGCAAGGGTCCAATGCCTAGATCGGAAGTAGTGAAGAAGCTCTGGGTTTATATTAAAAAGAATGGCTTGCAGGATTCAAAGAACAAGAGAAATATAAATGCTGACGAGGCTCTAAAGAAAGTATTTGGCGGAAAGGGCACAGTAAGTATGTTTGAAATGACGAAATTAGTTTCCAAGCATCTATCTTAATCAAAAGCTAAATATAAAATGAGCTACCCCCCTGCAATCCTGCTGGGGGGTAGTTTCGTACTGGTTCTGGCGGGCTGAAGCGACGAAGCTAGCGGGGCAGCTTTGTCTTGCCTTTCTTAACCCGCTTGTGCTTAGGCCGCAGGGCTTCCATCTTGCGCCTTTCCCGCTTTCTGGCTTGGTCGAGATACCAACGGAGCATCGGTCCGTCCATATCGGTGCCCAGGGCGACTTCACCCTGAACAGTCAACTTGAATCCGCCGTTGTCCTGGTTGAACTCCACCTCGTTTCTCGATCTCAGCTGGCCGCCAGCGGCCTTCACAAGATCCCAGAGCCAGAGATAGGTTCTCAACTGGCGGGGGCCATCGTCCTGAAGATCGGCTGAAATCTGGGTCTTCAGATCTTTCTGGCCGCGGCGGCCAGCGATGTCCGCGCTGTTGAGGGTTCTGATGACCATCCGGTCATCGAGGTTCCTGGGATAAGATATCAAATCGAGTCGCGCCACGCACACCTCCTCTCAGGTTATTTAAGCATAGTTATAATAATTTGAAAGGGCTAACTTTTTCTTCTTTTCCTTTCTGATCTCAAGTTCTTTGATTTTTGGGTAATAGCCATAATACTCAAAACTGCAATATAAGTAGATAAAACTTCACCGGGAATAGTGTAATTACTATGTAAAGCTATTTTCGCGACAAATAAACCGATTACTATTATGGTCCAACCTATTACGAACCACTCTCCGGGGTGGCGGCTATTATGCGTCTCAAACCACCTCTCAAACTCTTTTACCCCTGCAAAAATAGTCAAAAGGGCTACGTAAACAACTAAGATAGAAGGTAGGACGTCGCCTAGTCCATGGTTAGTATAAAAGTCGTAAACAATAGCAACGTAAGAAATTAGGCACCAAATATTGGTGATGTAGCGCCAAAACGTGTCATTAATAATTGCTCTCATGAAACAAAAAATGAATTTATTACGTATTATTAATGAATCTCAAAACTTATCATATTTTGACATATTTTTAGGGCATTAACAACACTTAAAAATTGGAGGGGGCTGGTAGAATATGATTGGGGAAAGATTAAAATATTTTGACATTAAAAATGAAAAAAAGATACAAGAAAATTAAGAAAGCTTTGATTTCTGGAGCCAGCTCCGCAATTGCTGCCGGGGTTATCTTTATGGGTTCGGGTTCAGTTGCTCTGGCCGAATCCAGAGGGATTGCTTTTCGGGATAATTTATCTCCGACTGGTATGCAAATGATGCATGAATGGAATTCTAGCTCGATTGCCGATGCATTGGGCCTAAATAAAGATGAAATAAAAAAACAACTTCGATCCGGAAAAACTATGAAACAAATCTTGCAGGAACATGATATAGTTCCGTCTGATGTGCAGGGCGGGTTGCAAGGCAGAAAATTTAACAGAGGATAAAAAATAAAAAATGGACGGACAAAATAAAAACAACAAAAGTTTAATTTGGATTGCAGTAGTTGTGATTCTTGCTTTACTCGGTTACGGAATATATAAATTCACCAATGGCACTTCTGGCGCAATAGATAATTCGAATACCAATACTAACAATGAAACTACAACTACTGCGACAACTTCGGCCAATCAAATGGAAGATGGTACAGTTTCCGATGCCAAGAATAAATATAAAGATGGGACTTATACTGCTGAAGGAGATTATTTTTCTCCGGGTGGCGCCGAAAGCCTGGGAGTCACTATTACTCTTGAGGATAATGTGATTGTGGATGCCAGTGTCAAATCAAATGCATTTAGACCAAACTCGATTCACTATCAAGGTCTATTTATTTCAGGCTACAAGAGTTTAGTTATAGGTAAAAATATTGATAGTGTGCAGCTAGATAAAGTATCCGGCTCCTCACTTGCGCCAAAAGGTTTTAATGATGCGCTTGCTAAAATAAAAGCAGAAGCACAGGCATAGAAGTCACTCGTTATTAATTTCTAAAACACGCATAAAGTTGTGTTCAACTTTTGCTATGCTCGACAATCAAGTAGTTAATCTCCTCAACTCGCACCCTTCCGCAAACTCGCTTCGCTCAGACAGTGCTTCAGGCTTGCTTCGTTTTCGTCGTTAACTTCTAATTGCCTGCGCAATGTTTTAGAAATTAATAACTCGTTATCGTTGGGGGAATCGTAATTTGACATGAGGACTTTTTTGTAGTACTAATTATATTAGAGACGCACAATGGATGTGCGAATGATTGGAGTGAAAATGCCGAAACCCATCCGAATCGAGATGAAGGCGCGCAACAACGCTGTGCTCACCCGCATGGAAGAGCTCGGAATCACCAGTGTTCTCGAGCTCTGTCGTCGAGGAAAGATGTGGGGTTCACGCGGCTTGGTGTACAAGCTCGTGAATCTCCAGGAGTCGCCCATCACAACGGATTCAACTCCCGAGAACCCTTCCTGGCGGCCACTCGCCCTCAAGATCGCGAAGGCACTTGGGTCGTCGGTTATGGAGATGTTCCCGGACGAGATCTGGTACGCGAAGGTCGAGCCCGGTGCCAAATTCCACCTTGAGGTCTCGCTCGATGAAGTGCGTCGGATCGCCGGCCGTGTCCCGCCCCAGCTTGTTGCTCCGGGTTCAATCGATGAGGAAGAGAACAAGCTGATGGTGCACAGTGTACTCGACATGATGCTGCGGACACTCACACCGCGCGAGGAGAAAATCCTCCGCTATCGTTTCGGTCTCGACGACGGTTTCGAGAAGAGTCTCGAGGAGGTGGGGGGCTTATTCGCAATAACGCCGTCTCGCGTCCGGCAGATCGAGGACAGGGCACTTCGCAAGATGCGTCATCCTCAGAGGACGAAGCGGATTGTCGAAGCAGGTCTCAATAAGTATCTCAATCACTGATTCAGTTCCAAGGAGCCAGGCGGAAACGTCTGGCTCTTGTTGTATAATGCGGCGATGACGAAATTTGAGTTTGAGGCTATCGGGACACATTGGGTTATTGATATAGCGGACGATCTCTCCACGCACAGAGAAGCGGATTTGCTCAAAAAAATAAACGAGAGAATTGCAGTTTTTGATAAAGACTACTCGCGTTTTCGTGAGGACTCGCTCGTAACAAAAATGTCTAAGGAATCTGGCGAGTTTATTCTGCCAGGAGATGCAGACAAGATGATTTCTCTCTACAAAAGATTTTATGATTTAACTGATGGGCTGGTTACACCTCTTATTGGCCAAGTCTTAGTTGATGCGGGGTATGATGCCAAGTACTCGTTGGTTGAAAAAAAATTAATTAAACCAAAAAAGTGGGAAGAGGTGATGGATTGGCAAAATCCTAGATTAATTATTAAAGAGCCTGCCCTTTTGGATTTTGGAGCAGGAGGCAAAGGATATTTGGTTGATATTATCTCTGAAATATTAGAAAAAGAAGGAATTAAATCTTATTGTGTGGATGCTGGCGGAGATATTCGGCAGAGAAATGTAGAGGGAAATAGAATGAAAATTGGTCTAGAACATCCCGATGATACTTCCATGGTGATCGGAGTTGTTCCAGTTTTAAATCAAAGTATATGTGGTTCTGCTGGAAATAGGCGTAAATGGGGGAATTTTCATCATATAATCAACCCTGACACACTTACTTCTGCCAAAGAGGTTTCAACGGTTTGGGCGATCGCAGATGAAACAATTTTAGCTGATCTTTTAACCACAGCTCTTTTTTTTGTTCCGCCGGAGAAATTGAAAGAATTTAAATTTGAATATCTTATTGTCTATTCCGATTTTACAATACGAAAATCTGATGGTTTTGGCGCAGAATTATTTATGTAATTTTGGTACAATTAAAATATGAATCTACCCCTAACTTTTGACGAGTATCAAAAGATTTATTCTAAAGTCCCGAGGTTAACTCTCGAACTGATCGTAAAAAAGGAGAATGGCTTAGTATTATCTCTAAGATCGGCATACGGCTGGGAAAATCACTGGCATATTCCGGGGGGTGTCGTGCATTATGGCGAAAGGGTTAAAGATGCAGCTAAAAGGATTGCTAAAGATGAACTGAATGCTGAAATATCAGTTGGCCAAGTAATAGGTTACATTGAGTATCCGTCTGAAAAAAAAGAGATTGGTTTTGGCTCGACTGTTGGCATGGCTATTTTGTGTGAGTATATCTCCGGGGAATTGAAGCCAGATAATAATTCAAAGGAAGTCAAAATATTTAATGAGTTGCCGGACAATTTAATCGAAGAACAAAAGATTTTCCTAGAAGAAAATTACAGTAAAATATTTTCATGACATATATAGATAATTTTTTAAATAAAATAACGATGTACAAACTAGTTTTGTACGGTCTTTTGATTTTAGTTGGGATTGCAATTGCTATGAGTGTGGTTCACCTAATTGCCTTCAGTCCCTTAAGCCTTGTCTATTCTATCGTAACTCTATCCGCTGCTTGTTATTTGGTAAATGAAATTATTGCCAAAATTCTAAAGGTAGACACGAACTCGGAATCATATCTTATAACTGCATCCATATTATTTTTTATTCTTTTCCCCATAACCAGCCTAACCAGTTTTGGTGTGACCATTTTAGTCGGGGCATTTGCCATGGTTTCCAAATATATTTTGGCAATTAGGAAGAAGCATATATTTAATCCAACTGCCATTTCTATTTTTCTAGCAGGGTTACTGGGTTCGGGAATTTCAGCCTGGTGGGTAGGGAGTTCGGTTTTAATCATTCCGGTTTTAATTTTAGGCCTACTTATATTGAGAAAAGTTCAGCGCTTTACCATGTTTTTTTCTTTTTTAATCCTGGCTTTTATTTCGACCTTGTATTTTGGTTTCTCGGGACAAGTTAGTGTTGATATTTTGAAGCAAATATTTTTATCGGGGCCAATAATTTTCTTGGGTGCCATAATGCTTACGGAGCCACTCACGACTCCTAGAACCAAGAAATTGCAAATAATATATGGAGCTATAGTCGGAGCTCTCTATGGGGTTCAGTTTCATGTGGGTCCATTATTTAGTACGCCGGAGTTCGCTTTAATTATTGGGAATGTCTTTTCATTTATTGTAAGTCCAATTGATCGCTTAGTTTTAACTTTAGTTGCTAAGAATAAACTAACTGCTGACGTTAACGAATATATATGGAGTGGGGCTAAAATTAAATTTAAGGCAGGACAGTATTTAGAATGGACTTTGGGGCATAAAAAAGTAGACATGAGGGGTAATCGCCGTTATTTTACTATTGCTTCCTCTCCTACCGAAGAAAACTTACGTCTGGGGGTCAAATTTTACCCCAACGGGTCCAGTTTTAAGAAGGAATTAGAGGCTCTAAATCCTGGGGCTAAGATTGTCGCTGCTCATCTCTCGGGAGAGTTTACCTTGCCAGAAGATAAAAATCAGAAGCTGGCTTTTATTGCGGGGGGGATTGGCATTACTCCATTTCGAAGTATGACGCAGTATCTTTTAGATACAAAAGATACAAGAGATGTGGTTTTACTTTTTTCTGGTCGCACAACTGACGATATTGTTTATAAAGATATTTTAGATAGAGCAGAGCAAGATATTAATTTCAAAACGATTTACTTTGTGGGGAATTCTTCCGGCAAACCACTTTTAGATAATATGCGTCTTGCTAGTATCAATGAAGAAAATATAAAAAAAGAAATGCCAGATTTTATGGATAGAAAATTTTATATCTCTGGGCCACACGCTATGGTGGATGCATTCGAGACAACTCTTAGAAAAATTGGGGTGAAAAATTCGAACATTAAAACAGATTTCTTTCCTGGCTATGTTTAATCTACAGCTTATCAGCATGTTATCCCCAAAATTATAAATATTTGCTAAGTTTCTAGGTTAAAATCAGATTGTTCTGTAGAGAGAGACAGACTTGCGTCCCCAGAGCTTTTGTGGTAGTTTTGGCACAAACGTTCATTTGTGGCTAAATTAAGGCTTAATTTAACAATTTTTTATTCAATTAAATATGAAGAAATCTATTTCGATAATAGTAAGTTTGGCAATGGCATTGCCTTATTCGTTTTTGCCAGCGATAGCTCTTACACCAGTAGTAGCTTCTGCTGCATCTCCGGATTATCACGTAAAGATAACTCAACCAATTGTTTCCGCTAATCCACTTTCAATTAGTGGAAATGCAAGTTCGACAAACTATGTGGGTCAGCAAAGTGCGCAACACTTGGTGGTGAATTGGGGAGATGGTTCTACTAATACTGATATTACTGTTCCCGCCGGCACATTTTCCGGCGGTGGATTTAATTGGAATTGGGGACCTCTTACACATTCTTATACTAATGCCACAACTTCGAGCTTTAAAATTGTCGTAAATATTTGTCACCAAAGTTGTACTGGCTCCGAAGGTTCGGGGGATTCAACTGATACAACTATTGTTGTAGTGCCGCCACAGGGAAACCTGATTGTTAAAAAAGTAGTAGTTAATGATAACAGTGGTACAAGTACTCCAAGCAAGTTCTCATTTAAAGTAAATAATGGCACTTCAACTCCGTTTATTCAGGTTGATTCAACTCACGGGGAAAATCATATAGTAGTTCCAGTTGGCAATTACACAATTACAGAAGTTTCTGCTCCTGGCTACAACACTACTTATAGTAACTGTACAAATATTGCTGTGCCATTAAACGGTTCCGTAACTTGCACCATAACCAATGATGATGCGGCTCCAACTACCGGCACGCTTAAGGTGGTAAAACTAGTTACCAATAATAATGGTGGTACTAAAGTTGCCTCAGATTTTAATCTCCATGTAAAACTAGGAGGAAATGATGTGGCAGGTTCACCAGCAGTTGGCTCAACTACGGGTAAAACTTATACACTCGCAGGGAATACATATAATGTAAGTGAAGATGCTGTTACGGGTTATGCTGGTACATACTCTGGGGATTGTGATTCAAACGGCAATGTTAATGTTGTAAATGGGGCAAATAAAATTTGTACAATTACAAACGACGATGTAGCTGCAAAACTTACTGTTACTAAAGTTGTTATTAACGACAACGGAGGAACAGCCACAACTTCTAATTTCACTCTTTTGGTTGGTCTACAGTCTGTGCTTTCTGGAGTTCAAAACTTATTTAACGCAACTACCACAAAAATTAGCGAGCAAAACAGTGCAGGATATACTGGTGCAATAACTGGTGATTGTGCAGCAGATGGTTCCATTACTCTTCACTTGGGTGATGTAAAAAATTGTACGATTACTAATAATGATGAGCCCGCTACTCTTATTGTTAAGAAAGTTATAGTTAATGACGATGGTACTGGTTCTGCGACAGATGCTTCGGCTTTCTCATTTACAGTAAATTCTGGTAACCCAGTTCAATTTAATGCAAATGGTGAAAATGATTTAACTGTAAATGTTGGTACATACAACGTTTCGGAAGTTTCTGCTCCAGGCTACACAACTAGTTACGAAGGTTGTTCCAACGTTGCGTTGGGCAATGGCGGTAGTGCGACATGTACAATTACTAACAACGATATTCCAGCTCCAATTTGTTCTAACGGCAAAGATGATGACAATGATGGATTGGTTGATGCACAAGACCCAGGTTGCCATACAGATTTAAATGCAAATAATCCTGATTCGTACACTCCAAACGGTACATCTGAAAAAGATGAGTCAACACTGGCGCTATGTACTGATGGAAAAGATAACGATAATGACGAACTCGTCGACTTACAGGATCCAGATTGTGCTCAATTTATTCCAAAAATAATTATCAATAAAACAGTTGTAAACGACAACTTTGGGACTCTTCATGCAAATGATTTCTCCTTCGTTGTGAACGCTGAGAACCCAACTCCGTTTAATGGCACTGGTGCAACTAGTACAAACGAAGTAATGGTTTCTCCTGGTTCATATACTGTAACCGAAGTAGCTACTCCTGGATACGATTCATCTCTTTCGGACACTTGCTCGGGTACTATCGCGGCAGGAGAGACAAAAACTTGTGATATCACTAACAACGATCAAATTACAAAACTTATCGTAAAGAAAGTTCTAATCAATGACAGTGGCAGATCAGATGCAACAACCACTTTCTCATTTGTGGTTAATGGCGATACGGAGAATTCAGTTGTATTTGAGGCTGATGGTCAAAATGATTTAGTAGTTGTACCTGGTAACTATTCCGTAACAGAAAATTCTGCACCTGGTTACAATACTTCCTATGACAGTTGTTCTGAGATTTCACTCTCTCTCGGGGGGACTCATACTTGTACTATAACTAACAACGATATTCCAGCCTGCTCTGACAGTATTGATAATGACAGTGATGGTTTAGTTGATGCGCAAGACCCAGGCTGTCACACTGATCATAATGCTTCCAATTCAGAATCATATGATCCAAACGGTCAAAGCGAAGGTAATGAAACAACCCTAGCTCTCTGTACAGATGGTAAAGACAATGACAATGACGATCTAGTTGATCTTCAAGATCCAGACTGTGCTCAGTTTGTTCCAAAGCTTACTGTTACCAAAGTTGTAGTAAACGATAATAATGGTACAAAGCAGGTTTCGGATTTCCCATTGTTTATCGATGGTACAACAACCACATCCGGTGTTGTCTCTACATCAACAGTTGGTGCTCATGTAGTTTCCGAAACTTCTGATTCTGGTTACTCAGCTTCATTTAGTGGTGATTGTGATTCAAATGGTAATGTAACTCTAGCTGCGGGGGACAATAAACAATGTACAATAACAAACAACGATAACCCTCCACCTCCACCTACTTATTCTCAATCATCTTATGGCGGAGGAGGTGGTGGTAATGGTCCGATCTCTACTTTTGTACCAAATAATGGTGGCTCAGTCCTCGGAGCATCTACTGGTCAAGTTTTGGGTGAATCTTGTGGCCTTTATATGAATCAGCACCTAAGACAAGGCTCCAGTAAAAATAATTCTGGCCAAGTTAAAAAACTTCAGCAATTCTTGAATAAGGAAATGAGTGCTAACTTGCCTATCACTGGATTCTTTGGTCCACTTACATTCTCTTCGGTAAAATCATTCCAAACAAAGTATAGCGATAATGTTCTAAAACCTTGGGGCGAGAAAAATCCAACTGGTCTAGTTTATCTTCTAACACTACGACAGGTTAATCTTATCGAGTGCCCTGATCTAGCTATTCAGCTTCCGCCACTTGTGCCTTGGTCACAAAATCCTAACGCTCAGTAATTAAACTAAAATCCTCCAGAAATGGAGGATTTTAGTTGGTGCTTGTAAAAAAGTGAATTTCGTTATATAATTTGCCGTATGAAAAAGTGGTTTAAAAAATACTTCATTCCTCACAAGGACAATGATTTTAAGCCGCATCTATTTCGCGAAGCAGGAGCTCTAGCTCTTTTCTCTTTGATTATCCTAACTTTCATATTAGGACTATCTAACAAGATAATTTTAATTCGTTCTAACCTAACTGCCCTAGTTTTGCCAAAAGTTTTGGTGGATTATGCAAATCAAGACAGAGCTGTAGAAAATTATCACGAGCTTGCAATAAATTCAGTCTTGGAAAAAGCCGCACAACTTAAGGCAAATGACATGGCTGAAAAAGGTTACTTTGCACATACTAGCCCAGAAGGCAGAAATCCTTGGTATTGGTTTAAAGAGGCAGGATATGATTTTAGTTACGCGGGTGAAAACTTGGCAGTTAATTTTGATGATTCTTCCCAAGTAAATAC
>CAZQKP010000009.1:0-2060 GCA_964594005.1 uncultured Candidatus Saccharibacteria bacterium | reverse complement strand
GTTACGCGGGTGAAAACTTGGCAGTTAATTTTGATGATTCTTCCCAAGTAAATACAGCTTGGATGAATTCGCCAAAGCACCGTGAAAATATACTGAACGGTAATTTTACAGAAATAGGTATTGCTACTGCCCAAGGTGTTTATCAAGGCCGCCCAACTGTGTTTGTAGTTGAATTATTTGGCACGCCAGCTTTAGAAGAGGCACCAGTTGTTGTAAAACCAATTGCTACCACTACTCCTAAAGTTAAATCAAAAGTTATAGCTAAACCATCTACAAGTACTCCAATAGTCTTGGCCGAGTCTACTTCTACGAATGATTTATTTATTGCGGTCAGTAAACCAAGTGCCCAATCTGCCAATGTGCCAAGCGCAAGATATGCCACATTCTGGCAAAAGATTTTAACTAACCCAAATGAATCCTTAAGCTTTATCTATTTTATTCTCTCTTTCATAATCATTCTCGGTCTTATTCTTATGATCTTTATTGAGATTAGACTTCAGCACCCACGATTGATTGCATTAGGGATCGGGCTACTTATTGTTGTGCTTGGACTTTTGTATGTTTATCAATCTGTTTTATTTGCTCCACTATTGATTGCATAAAGACATACTCGTAATAGTTTTTTAAAGACCGCATAAATCGTTGGTACGATTTTGCTTATCTCGTCGCTCTAAGAAAATAATTAGCAATATAAACTGAGTCCTTTCGCAAACTCGCTCCTGTCTGCGCAGGCAGGTCGCTCAAACAATGCTTCGGACTATTTATATTGCTTTTATTTTCTAAAGCTCCTGCGAAGTCTTTAAACTCCTATTACTCGCTTAACCTGCTATAATTAACCCATGAATGAAGTAGCTGTTTTTGGGGGCGGATGTTTCTGGTGTACAGAAGCAATTTTCAAGATGCTTAAGGGGGTTTCTTCTGTTTTACCGGGCTACACAGGTGGCACAGTTAAAAATCCGACATACGAACAAGTTTGTAATGGCAATACGGGTCATGTGGAATCAGTGAAGATTGAATTCGACCCGAACCAAGTCTCCTACAAGACTTTACTTACCGTTTTCTTCGGCTCCCATGATCCAACTACCTTGGATAGACAAGGGAATGATGTTGGGACGCAATACAAGTCTGCGGTTTTTTATACAACTCCCGAGCAAAAAACATCAGTTGAGAATTATATAAAAGAATTAAATGAATCTGCCAAGGAGGGTAGGCCTATTGTGACTGAGGTATTACCCCTGGATATTTTTTATGTCGCTGAAAATTACCACCAAGACTACTATTCTAATCATCCAGATGCCGGCTATTGCCAGTTAGTTATTAACCCTAAATTAGAAAAAGTGCAAAAAGAATTTGCGAATCTGCTAAAATAAATATATGAATGACAAAATGCAAATAGATGAAGAAGAATTAAAAAAGAAACTTACTCCCGAGGAGTATCAGGTCTTGCGCGAAAAAGGTACCGAGGCTCCTTTCTCTGGCAAATTACTCCACGATGATCGAACTGGTATGTATACCTGCAAGGTCTGCGGCCAGCAACTTTTTTCTTCTGATGCCAAATTTGATTCGGGTACTGGCTGGCCATCATTTGACCAAGCTTTGCCAGGAGCTGTTGAATTAGAATCCGATGACTCTTACGGCATGCATCGTACAGAAGTTAAGTGCTCAAGGTGCGGTTCTCACCTAGGTCATGTTTTTGAAGACGGCCCGACCAAAACAGGCAAAAGATATTGTCTTAATTCGGTTTGCTTGGATCTAGAAGAGGACAAAAAATAAACTGAAATGTTGTATACTTCGTGTGTAAGAGCTCGTGATCTTAATCGTCTTCGTAGTTACTAGATAAAAACTAAAATGAAAAAAGCTTTATTATTAGCCATATTATTGAGTACTAGTGTCGCCCTTGCTTCGAGCGTATCAAGTAACGGAGATTATAGTTTGAAGGTTGGTGAGACTGTAACTCTCAGCTCTGGAGCATTTGCAACCGGAATTACACTAACTAGTATTTCTACTGACCACACTGTTGCTTCGATTGACTTAACAACAGGACCGAATTGTCAAAATAA
>CAZQKP010000008.1:4780-14954 GCA_964594005.1 uncultured Candidatus Saccharibacteria bacterium | reverse complement strand
CTGTCACGACGGAGGTTGCCGGTTCAAGTCCGGTCGGTCGCGCATCGGAAAATTTTTAAATTTTAGCCCTAGAAATAGGGTTATTCTAGTTCTAACTAAAACATTGACATGTATATAAATCAATGATATTATTCAAGCAGGCTGGAATGACTCCAGCTCAATTCAGGAGGCTCTCTCGATGAGGAGCATCAACGGACTGTTGCAAGCGATGAAGAGTGACGAGCGTCGATACACGGTGGAAGGAGACATCGTTTTTGCCTTCACTCCAGCTCGTGAAGACCTCACACCCCAGTGCTTCGAGATTCTGCGGAACGACATAGCTTTCGTGGACAAGAAGTTCCCGTGGAAGGATACTAACCACGATGGGACCGAAGTCACCGAAATGCGATATCTCGGCGAGGCTCGCGTGACAGTCCACAATTTCAATCCCAAGGAACAGCATGTGTTTTTCCGTGTTGTTCCATGCTACGACTGTCTGTCGAAGGGACAACTCCACGCATACGAGAAGTACCTGGCAAAGTTGGCCGAAGAGGTCTTCAAGATTGGAAGCTTCAAGCCCACCTCGGTGCGTAGCGTGTTTCGGGTCGTGAGTTCGACGTCGTTCGGCAAGTAGAAGTTTTACCCACTGTGGGTGCAGAGAATCCTCTGCACAAGCGGTGGGTTTTCTGTAATCTTAATCATGAACTGGTATACTTTTGATATGAATAATACTGAATTAATAAGAGAAGCGGAAAAAGTTCTGAGGCCACTTAAAACAAATGACAGGTTGCATGGAGATGTAGCAGCAATTGTATTGAGCAATAATGGGAAAATTTATAAAGGTGTATGTGTTGATACTCCGAGCTGGGGTTTGTGTGCTGAAAGAAGTGCTCTTGCTTCTATGATTTCTGACGGTGAATACAAGTTCAACAAAGTTGTTGCAGTTTGGAAAGATGACAAAACGAATAAGCTCCACGTTTTGCCACCATGTGGTCACTGTCGTCAATTTATGAGAGATATTTCAGAATCGAACATGGACTCCGAAATAATTTTAGGAACAGATAAATCCGCAAAGCTCATGCAGTTATTACCTTTCCATGAATGGCCAGAGGCACTTGAATCCTAGTTCCAACATCGTCCACTAGGTCGTGCGGCCATGTTACAATTTAATGATGGACCAAGATACGAAAGACTTCAGCAAACAAATGTTAAATAAGGTTCCAGAAATCACTTTATATTTCTGGATTATAAAAATATTATGCACGACAGTCGGGGAAACCTTTGCCGATTATCTAAATACAAATCTTAATCTGGGATTGACTGGAACATCTGTGGTTATGGGGATTTTTCTAATAATCGTATTAATCTTTCAATTCAAATCCAGAAAATATATACCGTGGGTTTATTGGCTTGCGGTAGTGCTGATCAGTGTTGTCGGTACTCTCATCACAGATAATCTCACAGATAATTTCGGGGTTTCCCTTGTAACAACCACAGTGATTTTTGGGATTGCTTTAGCAATCACTTTTCTTATTTGGTATACAAAAGAGAAAACTCTCTCTATCCATTCTATCTTTACAACAAAAAGAGAGATGTTTTATTGGATAGCAATACTTTTTACTTTTGCTTTGGGTACTGCGGCGGGTGATTTAATCGCAGAAAAAATGGATTTGGGCTACTTACTTTCACTGATTATCTTCGCTGCGGCAATCGGAGTTGTTTATTTGGGATACAGGAAAATAAATCTAAGCCCCGTCTGGTCTTTCTGGATTGCCTATATACTAACTCGTCCACTAGGCGCATCTATTGGTGACTATCTTTCCCAATCTCACGACGATGGTGGGCTAGGTCTGGGCACGACAACAACAAGTGTCATCTTTCTTTTAGCTGTCGCTATCACAGTGATATATCTTACGAAAACAAAGAAAGATGTTATCGATGGTTAGATTCGTTATCTTGGCTTTGACATTATCCAACCAAGTCGCACAGTATTTGTTATAATAACAATCCAAGGCTTTAATAGATTAAAATCTCAAAATATGAAAACAGTTAAATGTGATTTGTGTGATGTTGCAGCGCAAGGGAATACATTTGAAGAATGGATGCAAGCACTCATGCCTCATTATATGCAAGTTCACGCAGATGTGATGAAAGGTAAGGCAGGACTAACCCCAGAGGAGCAGAAAGCAGAACAGGAGAGGTGGATGACTGAAAATAGAGCAAGATTTGACGCTGCTAAAGAGGATGAAACCAATTAAGTGTTAGATACGTTCAGCTTATTTAGATGAATCAAATAACTTGGGGCGATTTTGAAAAGGTTGAACTGCGGGTAGGCACAATAATTAGTGTTTTCGATTTTCCTGAAGCAAAAAAGCCAGCATATAAATTAGAAATTGATTTTGGTAGCGAAATTGGGGTGAAGAAATCCAGTGCTCAAATAACTAAGCATTATAAAAAAGAAGATTTGATTGGCAGACAGGTGGTATGTGTTGTTAACTTTCCACCCAAGCAAATTGGGCCATTTGTATCAGAGTGCTTAACCACTGGCTTTGCAGATGAAAACGGAGATATTGTTTTAACTACCGTAGAGCGCCAAGTTCCAAACGGCAGTAAAATATTTTAATATTAACTATATAAAAATCATGGCTGAGGGAATTCCTAATGGAGAAGCAATAACAAGAGAGTTGGTGGTGGAATCACAACGCAGAAATCCAGAGGATGTCAGTACACTTGTGAGGTATATGGATGAAAAGGAAAGAACTTTTAGAGATAGCAGAGATTATCTCAATTTAAATATTGAAAAAGCTGGTATTTTAAAGGAAGCGGGAATGCTAGACGAAGCATACGAGGCTTTTTTAGATGCGCGAGACCAGGCCTTGCAAGAAAGAGATAATGGATTAGCCGAAAGGATGTTTCAAGAGGCAGAGAAACTGAGAATAAAATAGCTGGTATACTTCCAGTATGCGCAAAGAGATAGAAGTAAAGGCCAAGGTTTCAAATTTAGATACTGTTATAAAAAAACTAACTGATTTGGGCTGTGTATTTTCCAAGTCAGTAATTCAACATGACGAAACTTTTGTGGATGAAAGCTATGGTCCATATGATGAATTTCAGAAGGGCAAGAATATCTTGAGGATTCGGCAAGAAGGGGAGAGGTCTATTTTTACTATTAAACAGCCAGATTTAAATGAAGGTGATGCAATTGAACATGAAACAGAAATTTCTAACCCAAAAGAATTTAGAGAGGCGCTAATTTTAATGGGCTACAAGCCAGTTGTAGAAATTCATAAAAAAAGAGTCAAAACAAATTACGATGGCTTTGAGATTTGTCTCGATAAAGTAGATGAACTCGGATCCTTTATAGAAATCGAAAAAATTGTGGACAGAGGAGACTCAATTACAATCCAGAATGAGTTGATTGATTTGTTGGATAGTTTAGGAGTAAATCCCAAAGACAGAGTAAATCATAGTTATGATACTCTGATTTATATGAAACAAAAAGATGCACAAGGAAATTCTTAAGGAAATAATAAAAAATAAAGGCAAGGCTTCCCAGCACTCTGGAAATGATAGTTATATATCGAGTGGGCATCATTACTACAAGGTTTCCGTACCTGTTAGAAGGCAAATTGCTAAAATTTGGCTGTCCAAAAATAAGAATGTATCACAAAAAAATTTCGTAAAACTGGTGGACGCTTTGTATAGAGGCAAATCCCATGAGGAAAAATCAATGGCCAGTTTGCTTCTCGGCTATCATAAAAAGGGTAGGGGAGGTGTGGGTCCGAGGGAATTAGATAAGTGGTTTGATCATCTGGTTGGCTGGGCAGAGATTGATTCGCTTTGTCAGAATGTATTTACCGCTGAAGAGATGCTTAAAAGTTGGAAATCTTGGTTAAGTTTCATTCGCAAATTAGCTAGAGATAAAAATATAAACAAAAGGAGAGCTTCACTTGTTTTTCTAACTGGACCAGTTACTTATTCGGGAGAGAAAAGATTCGCTAAATTATCTTTTGAAATTATAGATAAGCTAAAACATGAAAAGCCCATAATTATCACTAAAGCAATTTCTTGGTTACTGCGAAGTATGGTCTGGCGGTACAAAAAAGATGTTGGGGATTATATAAAGAAAAATATAGAGACTCTACCAAAAATTGCAATTCGAGAAACTTTAAGAAAAATAAAAACAGGTAGGAAATAAGACAAAAGCCGCGACGATACCGCCGCGGCTCTTGTTGACTTACCCTTTCTACTGCACGAAGGCGAGACGTAGGCCGATTTGCTTCTCGGTCCGACGTCCGTCTTGCACTTGCGAGAGCGGCGTACTCAGCCGGAATGGTGCCTCGATCTTCCAATGCGATGAGAGTTTCAATCCCACCACACCGTCCGATCGGAGGAGCCATCCTGGCTTGAAGCCGAACGCGCCGGAGTCGGAGAATACCTCCGCGCCGACGCCGTACGAGAGCCGACCCTTGTTCGAGCCCCAACGCAGGCCTTCCCGAAAGAAGAGGCCTTTGCCAGGGGTTTCGCCGAGAGTCGGATGCGCGTAGCGGAACGTGAACGACGGCACGAAATTCTGTCCGCCGATCTCGAATGGCTTCGTAACCACCGCCGTGAATTGCCCGACGTTGCCACGATACTTGCCGAGTGGCGTGACGTCGATCATGGTTTCATCCAGACCGACGTTCACATTGCCGACCTTGCCGTTCCAGCCTCCGGAGAAATCGATCTCCCGTCCATAGTTCGGCGAGAGCGCGGGTCCTCCGACAGGCATCGAGTTCCAGAGACTGACGTATACGCCATTCTTCCGCGCCGCGGTGACAGATGACTGCTGCACCGGGCCCGGATGAAATATTGCGCCGTCGCCGCCCAGATACTTGGGCCAGGTCACGGTGTCCGCCGTGATCGTCCAACTCTTCGAGTCGTCCACCCGCTTCTCGTCTGGTCCGGTTTTCACTCTCTTGCCCGCACAGCCAGCGGCTGCGAAGGTGAGAGCTCCACCGAGAACCAGGGTCGCGAAGCGGTAGGCCCTAATGAGCTGTGACTTCACGTCGACTGAGGTTGGGTACTTGAAGATACCGAACGGACAGAGCGTGAGCCAGAATGAGAAGCGCCAGTCGGAGATTGCTGCAAGCCACCACGTACCTCCGAGCGCCTCGATTCGGATCACGAAGTGACCGAAGGTGAGGGCGAGAAGCGCGCAGTAGGCCATCCACCACGAAAGCGGTGTGAGCGGATCAGTCGGCGTCTTGATCCTGTAATGCAGCTCGCGGTTCTCGAAGCCCGATGCTTCAATGATCCTTTCGCGCTCCTTGTCGCTGATGTTTGGTAGTCGGTAGACGACCTGATTCACGTAATCGTCTGTGAAGAAGTTCAGCGCGCCCAGCATGTTGTGCACCTGGGGGTCGTACGTCTTGTCGTTCTCGAACGCCTCGGCACGCATGAGGGCTTCCTTGAGATCTTCAGAGACCCTGAGAGTTTTGAAGTATGTCACGTGGTTGATGTGTGGGGCCTTGAACTCTTTCTTGAGTTCTTCGAACTTGGCTTCCCGCACCCACGGTGACATCGCCTTGTATGTGTGCGGGTCGGGCATTCGGCCCGCATCCCGCTCACTCCTCCAAAACGCATGCCCGATCGTCGCGACCAGAACCAGGCCGGTGATCCAATAGAAACGTTTCGCTGTCACATCACACCCCTTTCTAGGTTAAGTTAAGTCAACGAACGAACTAGCTGGCGCTAATTCTGCATTTTTATAGCGGCTTGTCAATGCTAAATTATGTATTAAAAAATCATGTTAAAATCTAATAATGAAATACGTTAGAATTTTTCTTTTGTTCCTAATTATTGTCGGGATCTTTGCTTTCTTTACTAGAGGTACGTGGGTGCCTAGCTTGGTTAATTATATTTTAAGCTCGGACGCTGGAAAATATAAAATTGTAGATCCAGAGGCTAATTATGGTAGGGCAGTTACATACTTAAATGATAATATTAATCATTTGGTCAAAATCAAACCAACCCTGGGGGCTACTAAATTTAACATTGCTTCAGTAATTTTTTTTGATCGAGGGAAATTTATTGCTGAATTTGAGGACGGTCATATAAATGGTTATTTGTATGGTTACTGTTTTATTGCAGATAACGTCTCGGTTACACCAATCGAGGAGATTGTTAATCAATCATCCGCCAAACAGTTGGTGAATAAATATAATTTAGCCAAGAACCAAGTCGTTTATAGTTATTCCAACTAATTTTATTAGCCTGAAAATTTATCTTGCTGTATTATAGTCCTGTTGCCGTTGTAGCTCGGGCAGTAGAGCACTGTCTTGGTAAGACAGAGGTCATGAGTGCAAGTCTCATCAACGGCTCTAGTTTTGGTCGTCAGTGAGATCGGGGTGGGACCCGATCGCAAGACCGGAGCACGACGGTGCGAGGAGGGGTCGCAGGATTTTCTAGGAGGAAAATACCTGTGACCAAGTCTGGCCAACGGCTCAAGCCGCAACATTTAATCAATTGATCCGTTATAATAAGTGAAGGGGTCGAGTTTAATAGCTAAAGGTAGAGCACAAAAATGTGCTCTTTACCCTTAGACCTGAGATGTCCAATCCAAATTTTTTAGATAAAACAGATGAAGAAATCTTGAGAGAGTCAATCGAGAAACCTTGGATTTTTGAGATTTTAGTTAAAAGATATGAAGCTGCGTTTATTCGTAAGGGTCTAAGTATCCTGCATTCGCACGAGAGTGCCGAGGATGCTGTGCAGGAGACATTTCTCAAGATTTACAAGAATGCGCCAAGATTTAAAGAAGAAGCAGGAGCGAAATTTAGCTCCTGGGGCTACAAGATTCTAACCAACACTTGCTTTGATGAATTGGAAAGGCAGAAAAGGCATCGCAGTGTTGGGCTAGAATTTCATGATCTGGATATTTCCGCAAGAGTTGAGTTTGAGATAAAGGGGGATTACTCCTACGTTAAGTCAGCTCTCGAAAAAATGCCAGAAAATTTGTCTCGTTTTCTAAAACTTTATTTCTTTGAGGAAAAAAGCCAAAAAGAAATTGCCAAAGAGGAAGGTATGACCGAGGTGGCAGTGCGCTCCAGGATTCACCGAGCCAAAAAATATTTTAAGAATATATTATTACAAATAACATGAAAATATTAAATTTAGAAAAAAGAATAATGTGGCGAGTTTATCTGCTTTACACAATTCGCAAACTCAAAGCGCCATTTGTCCTAGAACTTCTGGTTATTTGTAGCTTGTCTCTCTATTTGTCTTTTCTGGTTTCAGTACCAAGTGTTTTTTCTAATATACTTTTGACTCACGCTTCATTTAATTTTATTTCCGATGCACTTCTCAAGGCTAGTGTAATCGTGAAATTGATCCTTGTCTCCGCAATTATCGCTGGAATATTTTTTGTAAAGGATCTAGGCAAGTTTACTTCTGGTGTGGTAAAGACTCGTTTTGTTTGAGCCACCTCGCAGGGTCGAACTGCTCTCCTTACAGGAGCTGTACACTTTTCGCATTGATTACAATGTTCAAAGTCTTGCGCTTGGGTCCCAACCCAAGCTCACCACTTTTACAAAAGTCCTCTATTTAACCCCCAAGAGCCAGAGGCGAGAATCGAACTCGCGACCCCAGCTTTACGAAAGCTGTGCTCTACCGACTGAGCTACTCTGGCTCTTATGGGACCAACTGAGCTAAGGTGGCAAAATTGCGAAGGGCCCGTCATCGGACGGACCCTGTTAGATCTGGCAACCAACGAGCCACTCCTTCCACGTGAACGAGAAACTCCTCCCTCGTCACGAATTTCTCCCTGATCAGACCGTCGGCGAGGTGGATCTTCATCCCCACCGCTTTCGGAAATAATGGGACATCTACACGGATTACTCCACCTGTGGGGTAGAACTCCCGACTCCAGAGACGTGGCATGAGTTTCTCTAGAGCCCTCTGTACCTCAGGGGGATCCCCACGCAAGGGCAGAGATAGCTCTACCTCAGCTCTTGATTCACTCAGCTTGTAGACGAGAAGCTGTAGCCAAATCCGCCCTGGCGTAGTGATGACAACTTCTCGCCCGGCGATTGCAGCTTCAACCCTCATACGTGTGATTCGGGAAAGCCGCATGTTCCACATGCGCTGGACTTGTCTCCGGATATTGTCATACAAACCATCACTTATGAGCGGTAGACTGCTCTCGGACAGACCGTTGTCCCGTTTGAACGGGAGGCGGGCCTGCAGGGCTTTTCTTATCTTGGCCATGTGCCTCCTTTGACGGGGGATGCCGTCTCTTTCTAAATTTAAGCAAGAACATAAACCTCTGTAAAGTATGCTAGAATCGAATTGCCATGAATAAACCTTATATTTTTGAAGCTAGTAAAAACAAAGAATTCCAATCTGACGAAGCAATTATTGTTCTGCCTGATATTTATATGCAAACGGACTATTCGAAAAGAACGACAGAAGAGTTTGCTCAGGTTTTTCGTCAACCCGTTTTTCTTTTGGACTATTTTTATTTAAGTACGGGTAAATCAAATAATTTTAGTGAAAATGATAGAGAAATTGTGCATGGTCTTTTAGAAAACTATACAGGTAGCGATTTTATTTCTTTCTTGGACAGAGCCATACCAGAGATAAAAGATGCTTATCCTGGCCTAAAATCTTTTTCAGTAGTTGGTTTTTGCTTTGGCGGCCGGCTTGCTTATGTTGCAGGTGGTTATCCAAATGTAAATAAGATCTTTTCTTTTTATGGCGGTCAACCAAATATAGAGAATTATATTTTTGGTAAATCACCAATTGATTATTTGATTTCAAAAAAGGGAGATTCAAAAATAGTTATAAATTCTTTCTTTGGTACAAACGATCCCTCCATTCCAGAGGAGGATAGAAAGAAAGTAGCTGAAAAAATGCAGGCAGCAAAGATGAATTATACTTCTCACGAATACGAAGCGGGGCATGCCTACTTTCAAGAGGGGAGAAAGAACTTTAATCAGCCTGCAAGTTCAGCGTCTTGGGAAGTCTTGAAACAAGTTTTGGGTAATTAATTATGGAGGCTTTAAAACAAGAACTCGATAAACTGGAAGCCGAGATGAACTCGGCGGATTTTTGGGTAAATAAAGAAAAAGCTCAAGCAACCATAAGGAGAATTCAAGAATTAAAGTCTGAAATTGAAGGTGGCGGCAAATATGACAAGGGCAATGCCATCATGACAATTTTTTCTGGGGCAGGAGGTGATGACGCGGAAGATTTTTCAGCCATGCTTCTAAACATGTATTTGAAATTTTGCGTCCAAAAAAATTTTACCGTAACAATTTTGCATAAAAATGAAAATGATAATGGTGGCTATAGAAATATTACAATTGAAATCTCTGGTAAAAATGCATATGGCACTCTAAAAAACGAATCCGGCGTTCACCGTTTGGTACGGATCTCACCTTTTAGTTCCAAATCGCTTCGCCACACTTCTTTTTCTCTGGTTGAAGTTATTCCGGAGTTTAAAAAGACAACTGAATTCGAGATTCCGGAGACTGAACTTAAGGTAGAATTTTCCCGCTCTTCTGGTCCAGGGGGGCAGAATGTAAATAAGCGTGAGACGGCGGTTAGGGTAGTACATTTGCCGACCAATTTATCTGCGCAATCCGATAACCAGCGTTCTCAGGCTCAAAACAAGGAAAAGGCTCTCCAAATTCTAAAAGGTAAGATTTACAAGGCACTGGAGGAAGATCGAATTAAAAAAGAACAGGGTATGTATATTTCCAAAACGACTCAAATTGAATGGGGCAATCAAATAAGATCATATGTGCTTCATCCCTATAAGATGGTGAAAGATCATAGAACCAATGTCGAAACCAGTAAAATTGATGAAGTCTTAAACGGTAACTTAGATGAGTTTATATTAGCCGAGCGTGAGCTTTAGGCTGGCAGAAAAAGATCTAAATAGTTTTGCCTCGATCTATCAAATAATTTATAATGTCTAGGTGATACGCTTTGATAAAGTTTCAAAAGTCTATCTAGATAATTCTATTGCTCTGGATGATGTTACGCTCCAAATCTCCCCCAAGGAGTTTATTTCTGTTGTAGGGCATTCAGGCGCGGGCAAGACGACTCTTATTAAAATGCTCTTGGGCGAGGAAAGACCCTCTCAGGGCAAGGTTTTTTTCGAATCAATGGATATTGGTACATTGCGCAAAGATGAAGTTAACGAATATAG
>CAZQKP010000008.1:0-4680 GCA_964594005.1 uncultured Candidatus Saccharibacteria bacterium | reverse complement strand
GGTAAATATATCATCTAAAAATCATTCATGAGTTGGATAAAAGTTAAAAGAGTCATACGTTCTGGATTTTACAGCTTTTGGCGCAACAGCTTTGTTTCGCTTTCCGCAATTTTAATTATGGTGGTTACACTTTCCGTAATAGGTTTTACTATTTTTTCCGGTGCGATTTTGCAAACCACTCTTCAACAGATAAAAGATAAAGTAGATGTCGTTGTTCACTTTGTCACATCTGCAAACGAAGATGATATTTTGAATATTAAAAAAGGTTTGGAACAATTACCCCAAGTTTCTTCAGTTACTTACTTGAGTAAAGAAGATGTACTGGCTGCGTTCGAACAAAAGCACCAAAACGACGCTTATCTTCTCCAGGCCATCGATGAAGTAGGTGAAAACCCTCTAGGCGCGACGCTAAATATAAAAGCCAAAGATCCGTCGCAGTATGAAACGATCGCTCAATTCCTGCAAAATAAAAGTGATGCGGCGATACCCGGTTCGAGCATTATTGATAATATAAATTATTATCAAAATAAAGACGCAATTGATCGACTGACCAAAATAATAAATTCGGCGGACAAATTAGGCTTTATCATAACTCTATTTCTTATAATTATTTCTATTTTAATTTCATTTAACACCATGAGGCTCGTTATTTACATGTCGCGCGATGAGATTTCAGTCATGCGTTTGGTGGGTGCTTCCGTGAGCTATATTCGCGGACCATTCTTTGTGACTGGCGCAATCTACGGCTTCATTTCAGCGATCCTCACTCTTGTTCTGTTTTACCCATTGACTCTCTGGCTTGGCAATACCACCCAAAATATGTTGGGCGGTTTCAATCTTTTCCAATATTACACCCAAAACTTTGGCGAAATCTTCCTTCTGTTGGTTGTTTCGGGTATTTTAATCGGTGCGATCTCGTCGTATCTTGCAACCAGGAAGTATTTAAGAGTTTAGTCTAGGTTGCACGCTTTTGTTTTTTCGTGTAAAAAATAGTTAGGAGGGAGACAGTGACGAGTTTCGTAAAAAATGTTGTTCTTATCGAAGTCGACGGGGTTCAACCGAATGTGATCTACGACTTCGGTCAGTTCTTACGTCGGGAGATGATCACCCCCGGAGTCAAGATGGAAGGGAGCTCGGGAAACGGCCACGGATCGTATTTCAAGGGGTGTTTCACCCACGAACAGGCAGCACGTATCGTGGAATGGTTCTCCCAGAATGGCGTCGAGATCTCGATGCCATAAAGAGGCGATGGTTTTACCATCGCCTCAACCTACCTACCATGAAAAAACATCTTTTAAGAGTGGCGGAAATAAACAGAGATACTTTTGATTTTATAAAAAGTGGCAAGAAAAAAATTGAGACTCGAGCTGGATCGGTTAAATATAGGAAAATAAAAGAAGGGGACATCATTGTTCTGTGTTGTGGAGGTAAAAAGTTAGAAAAGAAAGTTAAAAAAGTTTCTCATTTTAAATCCATTGATGCAATTTTAAAAAGATGGAAGCCAAACCAGATCAACCCTGCTACCAAAACAAAAGCTGAAGCTATAAAAGCTTGGCATAGTTATCCAGGCTACGAGGAGAAAATAAAAAAGTACGGACTAATCGCATTTGAAATATAAGGATTTTTTCGATATTCTAAATGAATTGCGGGATCGCCTGCAGACTTTGCCAGATCGTCTAATGGTAGGACATGCGCCTCTGGAGCGTATAATTGGGGTTCGACTCCCTGTCTGGCAGCTCTTCGTCGCCCGAAGCTCCTCAGAGCCTTCGGCCCTTTAGCGACGAAGACACCGAATGAGCGTAGCGAAGAGGTGGCGAAATGAATAAGTGGTAATATTTATTTTATGTATTTTACGTATATACTCAAATGTTCAGATAAATCTTTGAATGTTGGTTGTACAAATAATTTAGAGAGAAGAATCGAACAGCATAATAGTTCAAAGTCGGGTGCACATTATACAAAGATTAGAAGACCAGTAATTTTATTATACCCGACAAAAATCTGCGCAACTTGACTGTGATCGAAGTGGCTGTGGTGTAATGTTTTGAGGGGAAATTGTAAAAAGAGGGAAAATATTGTAGAGTTGGGGAAATTTATGAACCAAAATACGACTTTAAAAATTGCTTTACTTGTAATGGGATTAGTTCTTGTGTACGTCTTGTTTATTCTATTACCTCAACAAAGAAATACTTTTAATGCACAGTTGGATCAAGCAAAACAACTTACAGATCAGGCAAGCTCCACTGCCGGTGTAATAAAACAAGATAATCAAAAGACACAACAACAAATAGCAACTGTTTCTAGTCATAATACTTTTGCTTCGGTGATAAAAAAGTGGGGTCCAAAAGTTGCTCAAATCACATGTAATTTCAGAGATGTGAACGGAAATATTTATGAAACTTCTTCTGGTAGTGCTTCTGCAGTAACTAACTCGAATGATCCTAATAATATTCAGCATGGAGTACTAACAAATTTACATGTGTTAAGGGATGGTAATATTTTTGCCCATGATTGCGATGTTAAATTTCTAAATGATCCAAATACTATAAATATCTCTAATCCATCAGATTTACTAATGAGTGCGAATAATATTGATGCTGTAATCCTAAAAATAGAAAATCCCGATCTGTACATTTTAAGTCTTCCTCCGGGAGATAAAAATAATAAGTGCCAACAAGATCCTGATCTGGGTGATGAGGTGGTTATTCTTGGATACCCAGGTATTGGAAGTAATCGTAGTATTACAGCAACAGAGGGTATTATCTCTGGTTTTGAAGATAATGATTACGTGACTTCAGCCAAAGTGGAACATGGGAATTCTGGTGGTGTTGCTATATTGGTAAAAAATGATTGTACATTAGGAATTCCGAGTTTTGCAGAAAGTGGTTCTGTTGAAAGCCTTGCTCGAATTTTGAAATGGCAAGTAATATCACTATTACATTAAAAATTATTTAAACAATAAAAATTTATGGAAAATGAAGTTTATCAATTAGATGTATTTTGTAAAAATTGTGATTTTCAGGGAAAAATTGACATCCCAAAAGGAATGGTTCTAACTGAAATTCATTGTCCTACCTGTAAATTAAAGCAACTAGAAAAGAGATTACCAAGAATGAGAATAACTCCCCATATTGAAGATTACAGATAATTTATGAAACTTAAGGATTTTTTTACAAAAGGAATAACAAAGATATTTGATACCATTATTGGTCAAATAGTTACTCTAATAATAGGATCAGCTGTCGTAATTGGGCTATTTATAAAATCCAAAGATTTTTTACTTCAATCGGTTGGTCTTAAGATTTTATATGTAGTCATTTTTGTGATCTTATTTATTGTTTTACTATTTTTCTTTATAAAGCAAAAGATAAAAAAGCAACAGTACTATATTCCGACCAGGAGAACTCTGCATTCGGGTATCGAACTTAGTGATTATGATAGACAAACAAAATGGTATTATAAAAATAACTCTGACTATTACTATATTCCGTTAATATCTCATAGTCAGTATTCAGCTGAATTCATAACATTTTGTGGACCTTTCTGTAATACGTGCGATCATTTTTTACATATAAAGGAATTATCAACTAATCCAAAGTTTTTTTGTGTAAATTGTATTAAAAAATATAAGGTTCCCAGAGAATTGCTGATCGACTACAATGAAAAACTTTTCGCCTACTTCAAAGAAGAATACAGAAAAGGAACTTTTAGAAAATAATAGAGACCTACAAAATACTGGCAAGATTATAGATTAGTTTCAACGGTTTTGATTTACTTTATAAAGTATTTCTTGCCATCAACTGTAATCACATAGTGGATGAGGATACAGCCACCAATGTGTCCATATTGCTTAATCTTCAATTTAAGAAGATTTCGGGTACTAATCCATGGAGTAAACGACTTCTTTTGTGTCAGTTTATTTGCCATGTTCTTTACCTCAATAATTATGCTTGTAATTTAAGGGGTCGACCATTCTTCATCCCCCTTACAAGATTCTATGATTATTAAAACCCTGTAGAGGGAGAGGAAAAGGTGACTTGATCTCTTAAAGGAAAGCAACAGTACCAGATTCGTTTCTTGCCAGTATTTTAAAGATCTTTATGACCGTAATGATAGATTATATAAATTAGATTTTCAATGCTAAACTAGTTCCAACGTCATACCATACGGCCAGCAAACCCGTGCGGTGCTCGAGACATGTCTGTAATATGTCTTGTAGTTACTGCATAGAGCAAGGGAGATATATCTTACAATATAATAAAAATACATGGGAATGCTCATAGTGATACTTTTGATAATAATTGCTATTATTATCTCCATCGTATTTATCGTCAAAATAAAATCCAGATTGCTCAAAGAAATTATGACGAAGCTAGGGTGCGAGCAAAGGAAGCAGTAAAATATATGAGTAAGGTGGTAAATGATTTTAAAGAGAAAAATGAGAGAGAATTTGCCGAGGCTGCAGAAAGATTAACCAGAGAATATCCAGAGGCAAAAATGACTCTTACTGAAGATATGATAGAGCGTCTACTTGAGCTAGAGAAAATTTCAGACTTTAGAATCCCTGAGAGTATCGCTCAAAAAATAAAGAAACGGAATATTAGCTAAAATTAGCAAAATAAGATAATGTCAAAAAATAGAGCAGAAATCTTAAAAGATTTAGAGGGCAGACTTAAAATG
>CAZQKP010000007.1:0-17579 GCA_964594005.1 uncultured Candidatus Saccharibacteria bacterium | reverse complement strand
GGTTTATCTAAAAGAGACGGCTCAAAGTCAATCCCATTTCCCTCAATTCTAACCACATCCTTGTCGATCTTTTTAAATTCTTTACTTGAGTTATTAAAATGATTTACAACTGTGCCCAGTGAAACACCCAGTTTGGAGTGATATTCTTCGTAGCTTTTTAAATGATTCATTAAATTGACCACATTTTTTTGAATTTCTTTTGTTTTTTCTTCAATCTGCATCGCTTTAAGACCTTGTAAGACTGTCTGAAGATAAGCCAAGAAAGATGTCGGGGAAACGATGATAACCTTGTACTTGCCAGCTGCTCGTTGAATGAGGTTTTCACCATCTTCTAAAACACCTCCAATTTTATTTATTAGAAGATCATAGTAGATCGCCTCGTGCGGAATAAACATAAAAGCAAACTCCATTGTGCCCTCCTCCGGCCTAATATATTTTGCTGTTTCTTGAATGCGTAATTTCAAATCGTTGAGGAACACCTTTTGAAGTCTCTCTTTTTCACCAGCGTCATTTGTCTCCGAAATTCTATTGTAATTTTCCAGAGAAAATTTTGAATCAACTGGGATGACTTTGTCCCTCACAAAAACTGCAGCGTCAACTATTTCTCCGTTTTTAAAAGGATACTGCATCTGATAGCCCCCAGGCGGTAAAACATTTTTTAGTAAAGTCTCTAAGTAATACTCGCCCAAAATACCTCTTTGTTTTGGATTTTTTAGAATGTCTTGTAGATTTTGAAGCTGATCTGCGAAAGAAACCACCTGGCGATTTGTTTCATCTAGTTTGGTCAGTCCCTTCGTTACTTCGCGAATGAGACTTGCCGATTCCCCAAGTTGGGATCTCACGGACTCATTCATTTGTTTTGTACTCTCGCCTATTTTTGAGTCAACAACCCGATTTAGTTCATTTATCTGCTGAAGAATGAGTTTAAGCCCAGTATCATCCGATTGTTTAGGCCGCGAGAAGAAAACCAAGACACCTCCCACGACAAAAGCTAGTATTACATAAATAATCAACATAATACTATTCTACCAAAGACATGTTATCTGTGATAATCTAATTTCATGTCATTACAATCACAAATAAAAGAGTCGGTTAAGGACGCGATGCGTGCAAAGGATCAGGTCAAGCTGGGAGTAATACGTGGGCTTGTGGCTGGATTCACAAATGAGCTAGTCTCACTTAAGCGCATGCCGACAGATGAACTCTCGGATGATGAAGTTTTAAATATAATTCGTCGCCAGGTTAAACAGAGGAAGGACTCGATTGAACAATTTACAAAAGGGGGGCGAGAAGATTTAGCAGAAAGCGAAAAAGCAGAGCTATCTATTTTGGAAACTTATTTGCCCCAAATGATGGCGAAGGAAGAAGTGATGAAGGTCGCTCAAGCTAAAATGACAGAACTTGGTGTAACAGATAAATCCAAGGCTGGCCAACTTATGGGTGCGATTATGAAAGACCTCAAAGGTAAAGCTGATGGAGATACAGTTAAGTCTGTTGTGGACGAACTCTTGAAATAATTATTTATTTAGAATTTCGATTGCTTTATCAATTTGAGTATCATCACCTTTTTTAAAGGCGTCTTCGTCAAGTTTAACTACAACATCTGGCGTTAAACCTTGGTGAGAAATGGAAATGCCATTGGGTGTTAACCATCTCGCAACCGTTACCTTAAGTGAAGTGTTATCTGTAATTGGCACTAATTCCTGAACCGAACCCTTACCAAAAGATTGAGTGCCAACCAATGTAGCAATACCATGGTCATGCAAAGCGCCGGAGAGAATTTCAGAGGCACTGGCGGACCCACCATCAATTAAGACTGCTAGCTTTAGTTTATTACTGAAAATATTATAGCCTTTTGATCTAAATGTTTGATTGTCTGCCTTATTTCTAAAATCCTCTGTAACAATTACATCTCCTGTTGGCAAAAACCAGGAAGCCATATCCTGTGCCGCTTCTAGATAACCTCCCGGGTTACCTCGTAAATCTACTATCAATTTATATTTGCCGGATTGAACAAACTCACGCAAGGCATCCCGAAAAAGATTCGGAGATATTGCAGAAAAACTATAAAGATGAATCACAAATATATCGCCTCTGGTTTCTGTATCCACTGTCGGCATATTAATTACATCTCGCACAATCGTTAATTCAAATGGTTCTTTCACTCCTGTGCGAGCGAAAGTGATTTTGACCGAGGTGCCTTTCTTCCCTCGAATCATATTTATAGCTTCGTCGGTTGTGAGGTTATTTGTGAGAGTATCATTAATTTTTAGGATTTGATCCCCTGCTTTTACCCCCGCCCGATACGCCGGAGTATCTTTAACTGGCGCAATTACAGTGAGTACCCCGTCTTTCATACCAACTTCCATCCCTATTCCCTCGATCGTGCCACTTATTTCTTCGTTAAAACTTTTTGATTCAACGGGAGGAAAGAAAACGGTATAAGGATCGCCGAGGGAAGAAACCATGCCCGAAATCGCTCCATAAACCCTAGTCTGATCATCTACATTCTGAGGCGTCGTGGTACTAGTTGGCACATACTTTTCATTTATCTCGTTCCAGGCTTTCCAAAATGGAGAAAAATCAACTCCTCCGGGCGCACCCTCTGTTTTGTTAATAATAGAGCTTATTTTGGAATCTGATGGCTGATTATTTTTGCCAGTATAATAGCCGCCCACAAATGCAACCAGAAGCAAAATTAGAGTGGCAAAAAAATAAGATCGGTATTTAGGAAACTCACTCATTAGTTTTAAATTATCTCATCTACATTAAAACAAGGCAAACAAAAAGCCGCCCGAAGGCGTGCTTCCCTTGTGGTTCTCCTTGTCTCGAGGAGACGGTTCTGCTACTATTGGCGTACATAATTTATGGCTGGATTATCGTAGCATACCCCTGGTGTCTCGAGGAGACGGTTCTGCTACAAGTATGCCTTCAAATTGGGCCTTGATCTTAGTAGCATACCCCTGGTGTCTCGAGGAGACGGTTCTGCTACTAGCAATGCCCAGCAAGCAGATCTTCCTCTCAGTAGCATACCCCTGGTGTCTCGAGGAGACGGTTCTGCTACAAGAGCATTTGGGGTTTTCTGGCATTTCTACCAGCATCATCCTCGATTGCTCAAGCCGAGGCGGCCCTGCTACTGGGCAAAAGTCAGCCACAATGGCTAACCCACAAGGAATTTAAAGGACCGAGAAAAAGATCGCAATTCTTGGCCGAAGCCATGATGTTTTTCTCATCCCGAACTATTCCGCATTTAATCTAACACTACTCTATAAAAAAATCAAGTGCACCTTGATTCATGTCTTTTTGGTAAGTTAATTGGCATGAAAATTTCTTTTTTATTGACCGCCTTAACAAATTTTAGTATTTGAACTTCCATATAATATTTGTAGCTATGGCAAGTCTTAAAATTCTTTAGATAATATTTCTTTTCCAGACGTTCGTTAATTTGGGCAATAAATTTGGGAATATCTTTTTCGATTTTATTTATTTTCTTCTTCTTCAGCCTAAAAAATTTTAGAATTTCAGTCTCCACAATATCTGAACGAAACATTTCAACTAAATCATACGCCAGAGGTGAGCTTTTAGAAGTTCTGGGGACATGGAGGACAGCTAGGCCACCCGGGATTTCATATTTATCTAAAATACCTCTCACAATATTGGTCAAATGATGATAGCCTATGTCCAAAAACCTATTCACTATATCGGACCTTCTTGCTTTTCTACCAGGGAAATCGAGATAACTGGGCAAAAGAGAGCTGAAACTACGCCAAAAACTTTTGGCAACCCGGGCTTCCTCCAACAGGATATCGTTTAAGGAATTCTTTAACCGGATATTTGTTTGAATTGTTTTCCTTTTGTATTTTTTTAAAAGAACATTCTCTCTTTCGATTTTAATGGCAATAATCCTTCTCGCAGATCCTAGCGATAATGAAGTATTCTTATAAGCGCAAAGTCTGCTTATCCAGAGTGCATTCATAATTACATCATACAAAAACCGGCGGTGTCGCAAAACACCGCCGGCAGAATCTCAGAGAGCCAGAAATGCTTCACGCAGTTTCTTGGCCATCCAGATTTTATTCAAAGAACCCAACTCGGGCGGGGCCTCTTGCAAAACAAGCTCATGCCGCCGCAAAGAGCCTCCCTTCTCCCGAACCTTATTCTCGAGAAGAAGGGTAAGGCGCGAGAGAGAACCCGTATTCTGCGCCGCCCAATTGAGGCCAAGAAGCCCGCCCCGTTCCGGCTTCTCGCAGTCTGCCAGTTTGCCTTCCTTGGAGCGCACGACGTACTTGGTCACTACGAAATGGTACCCGTGCCTCTTGACTAGGTAGCTTGCCACTTCTCTTTCGTCTTGGAGCTTCTGGCGTGCGGATATGACTTGCATCCGCCTCCGGACTTGCCTCAACTTCTGCCAGCCCCGAGAGCCCTTGACCCGATGCTTCATCCGCTCTTCGACACTGGCGATTTTGGGCTGCCAATGCTTGTCCGAGCGCCAGAGCGACAGGACTTCCTCGCCCGCCGGCGATACGACGCCCACTGACGATGCCCCAAGTGCGAGATAGGCCGCCCTCGCTTTCTCGAAGCTCGACTGGACTGGCTTTGGAATTTCGTAAACAATCGAAATCCAGAACCGGCCGGGTTTTGCCAGATTCGGCTCGTCACGATAAAACTCGAACTTCTTTGCTTTACCTTCGGCGAGCTTGCCGAGTTGATACTCCGGGATGACGAAGGTGACTTTCCGTCCTCCGCCAAGCGAGATTACAATCTCGCTACCGATCACTTTGAAACCCAAGCGTCCGGGGATCTTCTGGAAGAAACCAACCTGTCTCTCCCGCGGCGCTTTGGCGTCAAAGTCCCCTTTCCTGCGAAGTGATAGAAAAGACTTGTACGCTCCGTCGAGAGCATCCAGCGTCTCTTCTTGAAAATTGCGCGTTACTTCTGCGAACCTGGGATCCTCACGTTTCGGCGTCAGGGCGTTGATCTGATCGAATAACGTGACGGAGTGTTCGCGATAAGCCAACTTGAGCCTTGCCTTAATCGCGGGTTTCTCCGATTCCTCCGCCGTTTTCATCTCCTCGTAAAGCGGGGCGATGAACTCGAAAAAAACCTCCTGCCTCTGCTTAAGGCCTGAATTCCAGACTTCCTGCAGATTCTTGCTGATTGCATAGACAGTTTGGAACTCTTCGTCAGTCATCCGTACCTCAAACCGAACCGCTCGATAGAGCAAATTCGGCTCTTCGTCAACTTTTCTTTTGGCCATCTGGCCTCCTTTTTCTAAAAAAACTATAACATGTCTGAAATACAAAAGCAAACACAAATTCCCAAAGTTTTCTAATTAAAAATAAAAAGATATAATTAAGAAATGGTATCCCGTTAGAAATAACGGAAACTAGTACGCATGAAAGTCGAATTATTACAAAATAATATTCTAGGGTCTTCGAACAAAAGATTTGAAGTTTCCTATTTCTAACGGGATGGTAAATGAGTTTAAATACGAGAGTGAAAAATGGGTTGATATTGATCACGGCACACCAGAAGAAATCCACAAAATTATGGACCAATTTGGAATTCATCCGTTCGTAGCCAAGGAATTAACCTCCACTACCCCCAAGCCTCGTATAGAATTCCACAATAAATATGTCTATTGTATTCTCCATTTCCCGGCCTGGAAACATACTCACGCCAAGGAAAATAAAAATCAAGAAGTTGATTTTATTATTGGCAGAGATTTTCTTTTAACAGCGCGCTACGATACCATCGACGCCTTACATAAATTATCGAAGGATTTAGAGGTAAATCAAATTCTGGACAAAAGAGAGGGTAACAAATTAGGTAATCATGTGATATTTATTGCCATGATTCGAGAGTTATACGGAGCTATTTTTGAAGAATTAGAATACTTTGAAGACGTAATTGAAGATATCAAAGCAGAAATATTTAAGGGTAAGGAAAAAGAGATGGTGGTCAAGATATCCGAAACCACCTCTGTACTTCTGGATTTCAAAAAGACCATCGAGACTCACGGCGAAATTTGGGAAGACTTGCGTAAAAATCATAAAGAAATTCTAGGAGAAGAGTTCGGTGTCGAAATAGAAGGGGTAATTAACGAATATCAAAAAATAAATTCTGGCATTCGATCTAATCTCGAAGTTTTACACGAACTGCGTGATACGAATAATTCAATTTTAACCTCGGGACAAAATGAAACGATAAAGAAATTTACCGTAATCGGGTCTGTCTTGCTTATTTTAAGTATTTTTATCTCCATCCTATTCTTTTACAAATAGTATGGAAATCTTTTTAGAAAACACCGCCAGCGGCAAAAGAGAAATTTTTAAACCGTTAAAAGATAACGAGGTTGGCTTATATACTTGCGGCCCCACTGTTTACAACTTTGCTCATGTGGGCAATTTACGAAGCTATGTTTTTGCTGACGTTTTGCGTAGAACACTGGAATATAACAATTTCAAAGTTAAACAAATTGTAAATATTACAGATATTGGTCATCTCGCGAGCGACGCGGATGAGGGTGAAGATAAAATGACCAAAGCGCTTAAGCGCGAAGGCAAACCTATGACCTTAAAAGCGATGCGAGAATTAGCGGATCATTATTTTGCTGAATTTAAAAGAGATCTGACTACACTCAATATCGAAATGCCCGATGAGTTCCCTTTTGCAAGCGACCACATAGAAGAAGATATTGAAATTGTAAAGAAATTGCAGGAAAGAGGTTTTACTTATTCAACTTCAGATGGAATATATTTTAGTGTTGATAAATTCCCAAACTATGGCAGGTTTGCAAATGTGAAATCTGGATTCAATGACGAAGAAAAAACTCGAATTGGCATAAATCCAGAAAAAATAAATCAAAGAGATTTTGCGGTTTGGAAATTTAATAAAGAATTAGGCTATGATGCGCCTTTTGGTAAAGGCTTTCCAGGCTGGCATATTGAATGTTCTGCTATGTCACACAAATATTTAGGTCAGCCATTTGATATTCACACTGGCGGTATCGATCATGTTCCTATTCATCACACGAACGAGATTGCCCAGTCTGAAGCCGCCTATGATAAACCTCTGGCGAACTATTGGATTCACAACGCCCACTATAATATAGGCGAAGCCAAAATGGCCAAGTCTGGTGAGAATTTTATTACTCTTCAGACTCTGCTCGAAAAGAAAATTAAACCTTTGGCTTTAAGATATGTTTTTCTAGGTGCAAGGTATTCTTCCCCTATCACTTTCAGCTTCGACTCCTTGGAAGGTGCGGACTCCGCCTTAAGAAAATTGAGACAGAGGATAAGCAATATGCCTGCGACAGGGAAAATAAATTATGAATACAAAGAAAGATTCTTATCCTTTGTAAATGATAATCTGGACACCGCTAGAGCTGTTGCACTTGTTTGGGACTTGCTAAGAGATGAAAATATCACAGAAGAAGACAAAAAGGCTACTGTTCTAGATTTTGACCGGGTGTTGGGCCTACGGCTTGGCGAAAAAGAAGAATTTGAAATACCTGAAGTGGTTAGCTTGCTTATAGAGAAACGTGATAAAGCCCGCGAAGATAAGGATTTTAAGACCAGTGATAAATTAAGGGACGAGATAGAATCTCTTGGTTTTGAGGTGAAAGACACCGAAAATGGTACGGTTGTATCACCCAAATAGCTTTCCCCATCTTTCTCACAGTTTGTCCATTTGCCTTATATTTGTTGACAAGTTACATAATGGTAAAATACATTTATGCCCCAAACGGTCATAACTCAAACCATCCAAAATAGGCTTCGGATTCCACCTCAAAATTTAGATGCAGAGATGGCGCTCTTGGGCTCAATCATGCTCCGCCCAGAAGTTCTTTATGATATTTCAGAAATCGTAAGCCCCGATTCTTTTTACTCTGAGAAACACAAGGTTATTTTCGACACGATGATGGAGCTTTTAGCCAAACGCTCGCCCATTGACCTTCTTTCTATTTCATCTAAATTAACCGAGAAAGGCTGGCTCGATCAAATAGGCGGCAATACGTATTTAACTGAAGTAGTTAATTCCGTACCATCCTCTAGTAACGCAGAGTACTACGCCCTCATTGTTCAAAAAAAATACATGATGAGAAGACTCATTGAAGCCTCAGATCATATTTCTCAAATTGCTTATGACGAAGCCAAAGAACTAGAGGAAATGTTAGACAATGCGGAGAAGAAATTATTTGAAGTGACCAACTTCACTACTACCCATAAATTTGTGCCTATAAAAGACGAACTGGCTGAAGCATGGGAAAGATTGGATCGTCTGCATTCACACGGCAATGCATTGCGAGGAATCCCGACCGGTTTTGCAGATATTGACAATAAACTTTCTGGTCTTCAAAAATCTGATCTTGTTATCTTGGCCGGCAGACCAAGTTCCGGTAAAACAACTTTTGCTTTGGATATAATTCGCCAGACTGCAGTTAATCACGATAAGCATGTTGGCATTTTCTCTCTAGAAATGAGCTCGCAACAATTAGTTGACCGTATGCTCGCCGCTCAATCCAATGTAGACGCATGGAAACTACGCACCGGAACACTTTCTCGTCAAAATGACTTTGACGCAATTAGAGAATCGCTTGATAAAATGAGCAAGGCACCGATTTTTATAGATGATCAACCGGGCAACAATATTTTAAAAATGAGATCAGTCGCGAGGAGACTAAAAAGCGAAAAAGGCTTGGACTTAATCGTGGTGGATTACCTTCAGCTTATGGTTCCAACCAATACCAAAAGCGACAATGTGGTTCAACAAGTAACTGAAATTTCTCACTCTCTTAAAAATCTCGCTCGTGAATTAGATATCCCCGTTCTGGCTCTCTCTCAACTCTCCCGTGCAGTAGAACAACGCGGTGGCCGCCCTCGCCTTTCCGATTTACGTGATTCTGGTTCCATCGAACAAGATGCAGATGTGGTTATGTTCATTCATCGCGAAGACAAATACAAAGAAGAAAGTGAAAAAACAAATATTGCAGAAATTCTAATTGAAAAGCACCGCAACGGCGAAACTGGCCGAGTTGAATTATTCTTTAACGATAAAAAAGCCACCTTCCAATCCATGGATAAATCTAAATACGGTGGCGCTGAGAAAGAGTTCAGTGATTTTTAGTTATTTAAAGCAAGGAGGAGCACGTGATTTACAAAATCTTTCTGCGATAAACCCACAAAATCCATTGCTTTTGGCGCGAGAGATTTTGAAGTCAATTTGGGCAATGTATTTACTTCCAAAAAATAGACTCCTCTTTTGGGTGAGACAATAAAGTCCGACTGAGAATATTGATCTAAATTTAAAATTTGATGAATTCTTCGCGCTAAATTTTCAACCTCAACACTTTCTTCTTTTTTTAATTGCTTAGATGGCGGAAATGCATAAATATCTTGACCGCGAAATCTATTTAAAACCAAACAAGAGGCGGGGTGTCCTGGAATAAATTCCTCCACAACTGCATTACCGTGTTGCTTCATTACTTCCCCCAATACACCCACCAAATCTGGCAAAGTCTCTACAACAGCAAAACCAAAAGCCGAACCGCCCTTGGCCGGTTTAACGACCAATGGATGAGTTATAGAATTCCAAATTTCTCTTGCCTTTCTCTTAACCGAACTGCCGGTTCGCACCAAAAAACCGATCGGGGTCTTAATACCTGCAGAGATGGCTTGCTCTTTGGTTAGCCACTTATTCATAGCTACCATCGAGGCATATTTAGATGAGCCAGTGTATTTTACTCCATAATTATCGAGTATCGTTTGGACCAGACCGTCCTCGCCGAAACTACCGTGTAAAGCATTGAAAACCACATCTACATTTTTCAAAATTCTGTCCGGTGTACGCTCCAGTCCTTGCATATGCCACTTACCATCTTTTGAAATGAAAATATCAATCGGCCTATGTGTTTCCGTGAGGATATTTAAAACATTTTGACCACTGTTTAACGAGAGATCATACTCTGGCGATGGTCCGCCACGCAAAACTCCAATTCTTAAAGATCTAGGTAGTACTTCCATCCAAACATTATACCTCCGCCAACTAACTTTGCCATAAAGTTATGCCAAAAACACAAAAACACCCGAGCAGAAAGTAAATCGCGCGAGTGTTCGAGGTAAATTGCATGGGACCCGATCGGGTCCAGAATGATTCTAGCTAGAAATCAGACGAACGCTATCATTTGGCCTTGGATAGCGCCTCTAAAAAAGAACTTCGTGAGCATTTCTGCTCACGCCAATCTAATATACAAAACAAATTTAGCCATCGCAATGTGGAAAACTCTAGTTAAAAATTTCTTTCTCACCATAACTTTTTCTGTACACGGAATAATTTCGGGCTCGAAATTTTCCTCCTACTCCGCCTTCACGGCGTCCGTAGAGTTCCATAAAAAATTATGGCTCGACGAAATCTCCAAATTCCAGCCGCAATGTTTCAAGGAAAGACTTGCGAGCGCGACGGCGCGAGCACGAGGAATTTTTCAGCAGAAAAATATCCGCGCTTTCCGAGAAATATCGCGGCTGGAATCAATTAATCCTCCCTCTTAATTTTTTGTGATACGCAATCCCGAATCTATGTGCCTCACTGTTGGAAAGAAGTATCTCGCGCTCGTGAGATAACCATTTTTTATCGCCCAGAATTTGTTTGGGCCGATGATATTCATCCTTAACAACCGAAACAACAGGAATCCGAATATTATTTTTTGTTAAGACTCTTTCTGCTGCCCTTTTCTGAATTAGCCCCCCATCTACAACAATTAAATCAGGATAAGGCCACTCTATGTGTCCGAGTCTGCGGGACAAGATCTCAGCTAAAGCTTTTGTATCGTTTATACCGGGCTCATCTTTGATTTTGAATTTTCTATAATCTGATCTTCTAGCCTCGTTATCTTCGACAACCGTCATTACACCCACAACATTTGTACCAGCCAGGTGGGCAACATCATATGATTCAATTCTAAACTCTTTCATACCACCATCTTTTAAAGAGTAATCTTCCTTAATAAGAGAGACATCTTGTACATGTTTTAAAGTAAATAATGTACGTTTAGTAAGGCTGGCTTTTTCAAACTCGTGATTTTTTGCGTAACTTTTCATTTGTTTCTCAAGGTTTTTCACTAGTCTCTTTTTATTGCCTTCAAAAAATAAAATTATATTTTCAATTTGTCTTTGGTAATCTTCTTTGGTTATTTCTCCAATGCACACCCCAGGGCATAGCCCAATCTGGCGATTAAAACACGGCTTACATTTTTTATTATCAAATTTCCCTAAAGTCCTAACATACGATATATCGTATGTTATTGATTTTTTGCCTTGTGACCTAGCTTTTAGTTTATTAATTTGATCTTCACATGGTGTGCATTTCTCATCCCGATATGGAAACATCTTTCTAATAATCTTAAGGCCTTCTTTTAGCTGCCCACCGTTTGGGAAGGGACCAAATACTGACTTAACAGTTAAATCTCCAATCTTGCGACCATCTTTAAATTTCAAAATCTCCCTACCGCGCATTAATCTAATTTGTGGATAATCTTCTTTAGTAATAACTACAAAGTTAAAACTGCGATTGTCTTTTTCTTTAACATTTGCTTCTGGTTGAAACTTTTTTATTAGTCTTGCCTCCAAAACAAGGGCCTCTAGAACTGACTCGGTCCTTATGTAATCAACTTTATTAAACTGGGATAACATTTTGACAATTTTTGGTCCGCGAGTTTCCAAAATATCATTTGCAAAATAACTTCGCACTCGATCCCGTAATGATGTAGCCTTACCGATGTAAATGACTTTTTGATCACACTTAAAAATATACACCCCAGGTAAATCGGGAAGACGTGATATTATTTTTTTAATCTTTTGAGCATTCATTTTCTATACGCCCTGTACTGCTTCAATGCTTTCTTTAAATATTTTCCGGTATAAGATTTTTCATTATTGGAAACTTGCTCTGGAGTTCCTTTGGCCACTAGTTGTCCACCACCATCTCCCCCCTCTGGGCCAATATCTAAAACATAATCGGCTGATTTAATTACATCCATGTTGTGTTCAATCACCACAACTGTATTACCTTTATTTACAAGTTTCTGTAAAATCTCAATTAACTTTTTAACATCCTCGTAGTGAAGACCTATGGTTGGCTCATCCAAAAGATAAATTGTCTTTTGTAAATGTGGCCTATAAAGTTCCGATGAAATTTTTACACGCTGAGCTTCTCCACCAGAGAGAGTTGTGGCAGATTGACCAAGTTCCAGATAACCGAGACCCACTTCATCTAAAGTTTTTAGACGATCGGCCACAGAAGGAATGTCTTCAAAGAATTTCAAAGCTTCCTCAATGGTCATTTTCAAAACATCATAAATATTTTTCTTTTTGTAGTGAACTTCCAGGGTTTCTTTCATAAACCTTTTGCCTTTGCAAACATCACAAGGCACATAAACTGTTGGTAAAAAATGCATCTCAACTTCAATCATGCCGTTGCCCTGGCAAACTTCACAGCGACCGCCTTTGACGTTAAATGAAAATCTATTTGCCTTCCAACCCCGGGCCCTAGCTTCAACTGTTTCCGCAAATAGCTCACGAACATATGTCCATGCCCCGGTATATGTGGCGGGGTTAGATCTGGGAGTTCGTCCGATTGGTGATTGGTCAATCAAAATCGCTCGACCTAAATATTCAGTGCCAGAAAAAGATGAACAGTTATAGACTTCAGCGGATCTATATTTTCTCTCAAATCTAGCTTGTAAATTTTTATGCAAAATTTCATAAACAAAAGAAGATTTGCCCGAACCAGAAACACCCGTCACAGCAACAAACCTATTTAGTGGAATATCTACATTTAAATTTTTAATATTAAAAATTTTCCCTCCACGAATTTGAATTTCACCTCTAGGAGTTTCGCGTCTCTCTTCTGGCACCTCCACAACCTCATCACCCCTTAAGTAATCGAGCGTCTTGGAACCAGACATATTTTTCTTGGCAGTAAGTAAATCTTCTAGATAGCCGCTTACGACCACCTCTCCTCCATGAACTCCTGCGCCCGGCCCAATGTCTACAATATAGTCAGAAGCAAAAATTGTATCTTCATCATGCTCCACCACAATAATCGTATTACCCAAATCCCTTAAATTGAGAAGTGTCTTAACTAAGCGATCATTATCTCGTGAGTGCAGACCAATAGTTGGTTCGTCTAGTACATACAGCGCCCCGACCAAACCAGAACCAAGTTGAGAGGCCAAACGAATTCTTTGAGCTTCTCCGCCCGAAAGTGTGTGAGCGCGACGATTGAGTGACAGATATTCAATCCCGACGTTAATCATAAAAATAAGCCTCGATTCAATTTCCTTCAACACGACCTTGGAGATGCTCCTTTCCCTTTCTGTTAGTTTAACTTTAGTAATAAACTCATACGCATCTTTAATAGACATGCCAGTGAAATCTACAATATTTTTTTTGCCAATTAAAACGCTGAGCGCCTCGGGCCGCAGCCTTGCGCCCTTACAAACCGGGCAGGGTTCATTCCCAAAAAAATGTCTGGTACCTAAACCATTACACTCTGGACATGCTCCATACGGCGAATTGAAAGAAAAGAGCCGAGGCTCGATTTCCGGAAAAGAGTAACCGTCGCGCGGACAAGATAATTTTGAGGACATGAAAAATTCTTCGGGTTTATAATCTTTTTTCTTCTCCTCCGCCATGTCTCGGAAAATAATTTTGACGAGCCCCTCTGATTCAATAAGAGCTTTTTCCAAATCTTCCGACAATCTTTCCTCCGCACTTTTGGGATCAGACTTAAAATCGAGAATTGAAATTGTATCAACCAAAACATCAATCTCATGCCTTTTTGTTTTAGACAGTTCCACTCGATCCCTTAGTGATTTTTTAACTCCATCCACTAAAACATAGGAAAAACCCTTGCCTAAAAGGTCATACAAAAGTTGGTAATATTCCCCTTTCCGTCCCCTCACAACTGGAGAATAAATTTCTACATTTACAGGCAGAGGAATTTTTTTGTCTGACCTTAATTCTTTTTTCTTTCCGCCTATTTTCTGCAAAACAAAATTCTTTATTTCTTCATTGGAAAGTTTTTCAAGTTCAAGCCCACAGATTAAACAATGTGGGTGACCGACTCGAGAATATAAAATTCTTAAATAGTCATAAATTTCTGTAATGGTCGCAACTGTGGAGCGAGGATTGTTGGAACGGGACTTCTGGTCAATTGAGATGGCTGGAGAAAGCCCTGCGATTTCATCCACATCTGGTTTTTGCATCTGGCGCAAGAATTGACGCGCATAAGACGACAGTGACTCTACATAACGTCTTTGTCCTTCGGCAAAAATAGTATCAAAAGCAAGAGATGACTTACCTGAACCAGATAAACCAGTAAAAACCACCATTTTATTACGTGGCATTTCAACCGTAATATTTTTAAGGTTGTGAGTACGGGCTCCTTTTACTATAATCTTGTCTTCTTTTTTCATACGTAAATATTCCCCTTGCTTCTGCATATAGGGGTATACGAACAAGAAATATACTAGCACAATTCTAGAAAAACGAAACCGGCGCCCCAAAGGTTCGCCGGCCAGACTATCAGTTTCTGTTACTTTTGCTTTCCTTTCCCTCGAGGTCCTACTCCACACGCTGCGGAGAACTTACCCCAAAGGAAGTGGGCCGCGAACGCTAGCCCTGCAACCGCAGACAGAATCGTCGCGCTTATAGCGAGCGCCCAGAGTCCGATTCTAACTGCCTGAGGACCCACGGAGGTACTCCCAGACCTGAACGCCTATGTAGCCGGCAAAGAGAACAAGCCCCCCAGCCTCGGCGAGAGCCTCCCCGATTGTCGTTTGGGGAGCGCTGTGCGCCTGGGCAAGAACCACCCCGCGATTCACCACGGCTGAACCAGCGTCGAGATAGCTGACGCCGAGAGCCATGACGATGATGATCACGAACCGCAGGACCACACGTCGATCGGAATCTGACATGAAAGCCTCCAGAAAAAACATACTACACCTCTATATCTAAGTCAAAATTAACGTAGTAAATCCTTATTCCTTGGATTTTTAGTCTTTTTCGCTTCCTCTTTCTTTTTCTTTTCTAATATTTTCTGCAATTCTAAGATTTCATCCCTTAAAATAGCGGCGGTTTCAAAATCCAATATTTTTACAGCACCATCCATTTGTTTTTCTTTTTGCTTAATTAATTTTTGCGGATCTTTTTCAAGTATCTTTTTATCTATTTCCAAAAGAGAACTTACCGTTTTGTCATGTTCAGATTTTATTTGATCCGTAATATCCTGAATTTTCTTAATAATCGTTTTTGGCGTAATACCATGCTTTTTATTAAATTCCACCTGTAATTGCCTGCGACGATTTGTTTCATCAATTGCATATTTCATTGAGCCAGTTATGTTGTCCGCATACAAAATAACTCGGCCATTTACATTTCTTGCGGCTCGGCCGATTATCTGAATAAGTGATGTCTCACTTCGCAGAAACCCTTCCTTATCTGCGTCTAGAATTCCAATTAAGGTAACTTCTGGCAAATCTAAACCCTCTCGAAGTAAATTTACACCCACCAAACAATCGAATTCGCCTTTTCTTAGTCTGGTTAGAATTTCAATTCTTTCAATTGTCTTAACATCACTGTGTAGATATTCCGCTTTCATGCCCTTCTCTTTCAGATACTCGCTTAAATCCTCTGCCATTTTTTTAGTCAATGTAGTTGCAATAACTCTACCACCAGCCTTAATAGCTTTCGCAGATTCAGATATAAAGTCAGCAATCTGACCGGGATAAGCACCGCCTTGAATTATTGGCTTAACATCAACAATCGGATCAACAAGCCCCGTAGGTCTTATAACTTGCTCCACGACTTGCTTGGAATGTTCTTTTTCATATTCACTTGGAGTAGCGGAAGTATAAATAACCTGTCCAACGCGCCCCTGGAATTCATCAAACTTAAGCGGGCGGTTATCTTTGGCGCTTGGTAATCTAAAACCATAATCTACTAAACTTTGTTTGCGCGATGCATCCCCCGCATACATTGCGCCGAGTTGGGGCACTGTCACATGAGACTCATCAATCACAGTTAAAAACTCAGCTTTGCCATTCTTATCATGTGGAAAATATGATAGGAGCGTATCTGGTGGATCCCCCGCTGACTTACCGGAGAAATGTCTGGAGTAGTTTTCAATCCCGTTGCAATAACCCATTTCGCGGATTAAAGCCAAGTCATATGTTGTACGCCTCTTTAATCTCTCCACTTCCAGTAATTTTCCTTCCTTTTCTAATTCCTTCAATCTGTCGTTTAGCTCTGCCTTAATTGATTTAAAGGCTTTCTCGATTTGATCTTTACTAGAAATAAAATGCTTGGCTGGAAAAAGATAGAAGACATCAATCTCTTTTATGATTTCTCGTGTAATTGCGTTAATGAGGAGGATTTGCTTGATCGTGTCTCTCTCAATTTCAATTCGGTAAATGACTTTTTCTGAAACAGGCATGATCTCTAGCATATTACCCACGGCCCTAAAAAATCCAGGAGTTAAATCAGCATTGGTTCTTTCAAAATGAATCTCAATTAGTCTTCGAATAAAATTGGCGCGAGAAATTTCTTGCCCTATGGCAATTTTCATATTCACCTTTTCATATTCAACTGGAGAGCCTAAACCATATATACACGAAACAGAAGCAACAATAATCACATCTTTTCTAGTAAGCAGAGCCTGGGTAGAGGCATGGCGTAATCTTTCAATCTCTTCGTTGATCATTGCTTCCTTCTCTATATATGTATCTGAAATAGGCATATACGCTTCTGGCTGATAATAATCATAATAAGAAACAAAATAATGCACTGCATTGTTTGGAAAAAATTCTCTATATTCTTGAGCTAGTTGAGCGGCCAAAGTCTTGTTGTGCGCAATAACTAAAGTCGGTTTTTGAACCTGTGCAATTACATTTGCAATGGTAAAAGTTTTGCCCGAACCCGTGACACCCAGAAGAGTTTGATCCTCAAAGCCTTTTTTTATACCAGAAACCAATGCCTCAATTGCTTGAGGCTGATCACCAGCTGGTTTTAGTTCTTTGTTTAGCTCAAATTTCATAAGCCAAACTATACAATAGTTCTTCTAAACACAAAAGTCTTGCTGCTTAAGTAAATGATGAAATAAATCTTGTATGAAAAGAAATAGCGGCACTGCTGTACGATAGCATTTGCCGCTTTGCCCTCAAGGGGCTTTTGGGTGGGGCCGACGCTCGAGACGCCGGCCCCCGAAGCACCGAGGAATCGAAGTAACGAGGCAACCCGAAGCGGTCGAAGCCGCCTAAACCAGAGAACGAGATTGAGACAGAGGCCCTTTTTTGTCAGGGCACGCGCGCGGGAGCTCCACTTGCAATCTTAGCATACCTATTATTTCTGTCAAGCGGAATAATACATGGCCAAAAAGTCCTTTTTATAGGCCAAAAAATCACCACTTAAAATATTTTCTCTCATTTTTCTAACCATATCGTTTATAAAATACAAATTGTGAATTGAGGCTAAAGTTGCTCCCAGGATTTCATTACTTCTAAACAAGTGGGCAACATAAGC
>CAZQKP010000006.1:3461-17803 GCA_964594005.1 uncultured Candidatus Saccharibacteria bacterium | reverse complement strand
TTAAACACGAAAGGCGCGATCACTCGCGCCTTTTCCGCACTACCCACCAGACCCCCGAGGCTATCGACGCTGAGACAATCAGGTCGCTCATGATGAACCCGGTGGTTTCTTCGACGGAGTCCGTTGCAACCCCTAGGCTCCCCAGGAACTCCGCTTCCTTCGGAATTTGGGGCATCCGATAGAAGCAAAACCCGAAGAATACCGCCAGGAAAGAGAGGGTGACGAGCAGTTTGGTCATGGAATCTCCCCTACAAACAATACTATTTATTGGTAATTCGTCAATTGTCAACATGTTAAAAAAATAAATTTTTTTGTTAGAATAAAGAAATGGACAATCTAGATTCAATACCGCCACAACCGCAAGGTCCTGAGGAACTTAGACAAAAAATAAAAGAAATATTGGATTTTCCAGTCTACAATTTTAGGGCTAAACCAGGAATGATTGAGGACCCGCGAAAGTTTGTTGAGACTCATACTGAAGAAGAGAATAGAAGATTCTATGAGGAAAATTATGAAATGTTAAGGAGTACTGCAGATTTTGCTGAATTGGTTCTAGTGATCTTGGGTGAACAGCCCGCAACCGATGTGCGCTACTTTTTTGAAGATGAAGAGGCGGTTGAGCATTTTATATCTCTACTAAGTTCAACTGGTGTTATTGCTGAAGTAATAAAGAAAAAAGAGGCAGCTGGTAAGGTGGGGGTGTTTTTGATTGCAGCACGTACAGAAGAAAATCTTGAAAAGATGAAAAGATTTTTTGATGAGGAGGGTGCTCTCTCCTATAAGGAGGGGGCATTAATTTACGGTGAACTAATGGGTTATCCCGATACTGCAATTAATGCTTTTATAAACGAAGAAAATAGACAGGATAGAGAAGAATATGAAAAAAGACATAAATTTCCTGGCAGGAGATTTGCCAATTTTGTTTACTCGAAAGATCATGCTGACGAGGAGCACGAGGTTTTTCTTAGGAGGCAGCGTCTCATTAGAGAATACGCCCCTCAACTATTTGAATAATATGAAATTTGTTTCTAGGGCAGGAGAAAAATTGGATCACGCGATAACTAATTTTAATATTTCTGTAAAAGATTTAATTTGTGCTGATTTTGGATCTAACACAGGTGGATTTGTAGATTGTTTACTTTTGCACGGTGCCAAAAAAGTTTATTCAGTGGAAACTGGCCATGGTGTTCTAGATTGGAAACTGCGGCCGGATCCCAGAGTTGTCGTTATGGAAAAAACGAATGCTATGCATGTTGAGCTTCCTGAAAAAATGGATTTGATCACGATTGATACTAGCTGGACTCGCTTAGAAAAGATTTTACCAAACGCAATTAACAATTTAAAACCAGGCGGAGAAATTATTACCCTAGTTAAGCCTCATTACGAGGCTGAATCACACATGATAAAAAAGGGGAAATTAGATGAAGAGTTTATTCCGCTTATTTTGGAAAATGTGAAGAGTAAAATTAATCAATTAGGCCTAGAAATATTAGGTGAGGCTGTCTCGCCCTTAGTTGGTCGAAGTGCAAAGAACAAAGAATATTTACTTTATTTGAAGCCAAAAACTACTGTATAATAAGTAAATGGCGCTTTGGGCTACCAAGAGAAGATTTATATATGGAGGTGGCACTATTATTATTTCTGCCCTGATTGTGGGAGCCTTGGGTTACAAGCTTTTCTACCGTGCGCCGACTTGTTTTGATGGCATTAAAGATGGGGGAGAGACTGGTATTGATTGTGGGGGTGGCTGTCAAAGACTTTGTACCAGTGATGCTCTAGATCCGATTGTCTTATGGCAAAAAATTTTTAATATTTCAGGTGATGTCTACAGCGCTGTAGCCTTGGCCGAAAATCCCAATAATAACTCTGAAAATCCAAGGGTAACTTACAGATTTGATATCTATGACGCAAATAATCGAGTAATTACTTCTGTAGAAGGAGAGACTAGTATTCCCAAGGGTAAAAAATTTATGATTTTGGAGCCGGGAATTGTACTAAAGAATCAAAAACCAAAATTTGTAGAATTTAAACTTCTGACTTACGGTCCGTGGCAAAAAAATACAACCTCAGATCCAGATGTGAGGGTGACTAACAGCAGTTTGCAGTCCACATCCACTAGCCCTCATATTACGGGTACTATTACTAACAACTCACTTCAGAATATTCACCAGGTTGAATTAGACGCGATTGTTTTAGATGGCAATGATAATGCTGTAGCAGCTTCGCGCACTTTTGTGGACAATTTATTAAAGCGTACAAGTCAAGATTTTGTTTTCACTTGGCCTAAGCCATTTAATCTGGGTGTAGAAGTTTGTGCTAAGCCTCTCGATGTGGTTGTGGATCTAGATAGGTCGGGCTCTATGAGGTCAGAAAGTAAATCTCCGCCGGAACCATTTAGCACTGTTATTAATACCGCTGAAACCTTTGTTTATAAATTAAACGATACGGACGAAGCCGCAGTTATTTCTTTTGGCAATGACGCCAGAGTAGAAAGTCCACTCTCTCAAAATAAAAACGCGGCAATTTCAGCAATTAGTAATATGTCTTTAGCTACTACTTCTGAAAGTACAAATATTATGGATGGTTTAGCGCAGAGTTTAAATGAATTGAATAAGAGTAGTAACCCAGATAATAAAAAGGCGATTGTTCTACTCACTGACGGTTTGCCAACAGTCCCAGTTCAAACAGGTTTACCAGATTATCCGAGAACATCAGCCCAAGATGTAGCTAAAAATATTTTGACACAGGGTATTGGTATATACACAATTGGTCTGGGTAAGGATGTGAGTGACACTTTCCTAAAATCAATTAGTACTGACGCGGGGCATTACTTTTTTGCGCCAAACAAAGAATCTCTTTCAGCCATTTACGCCCAAATTAATTCCAGTCTTTGTGAACTGCGGCCTAGTGTGATTACAGTTCTATATCGTTTCTTGTAATGTTAGATTTAAAAAATATTTTTAGAAATATTGATTGGATTTTATTCTTCGCAGTAATTTTATTGTGCCTGGCAGGGCTGGTCACCATGAATTCTTTTTTGCCTGGGCAAGGTACCAATTATTTTTTAAGGCAAAGTATTTGGATATCTATTTCAGTGCTTGCGTTCTTCTTGGCCAGTGCAATTGATTGGGGGTTTCTAAAAAACACAAAGGTGGTAGTAATTCTATTTGGCATCTCCGCATTTCTTTTGTTATTGCTTTTTGCCGCAGGTTCTGTCTTACACGGGTCTCAAAGTTGGTATAATTTCGGCTTACTTTCTTTTCAACCGACCGATCCAATTAAACTAGTAGTTATATTAATTTTAGCTAAGTACTTTTCTAGGCGCCATATTGAAATAGCTAATATTCGACACATTCTAGTTTCTGGTTTTTATGCCTTTGTTATTTTTACTCTAGTTTTCTTCCAGCCTGATTTTGGTTCTGCCATAATCATTGCTTTTGTGTGGCTAGGTATGGTTTTGGTTTCTGGAATCTCCAAGAAACATTTATTAGCTGTTTTTTTAATTGGTGCTGCAACATTTGGGGGATTGTGGTTGTTTGTCTTCAAGCCTTATCAAAAAGATCGAATAAAAACATTTTTATATCCTCTCCAAGATATCCGCGGTACTGGTTACAACGCGTATCAATCCACCATTGCGGTGGGTTCGGGGCAAATTTTAGGCAAAGGTATTGGCTATGGCACTCAATCCAAACTTCAGTTTTTGCCAGAATACCAAACTGATTTTATATTTGCGGCCTTTGCGGAAGAATGGGGTTTTATTGGGGTTTTACTTTTATTTGCAGTTTACGGTATAGTTTTTTGGCGAATTTTAAAAATTTCTTTTCGAGGCGGTAGTAATTTTGAAATATTATTTGGTCTTGGTCTCGCTATCTTATTTTTGGTACATATAATAGTGCACGTAGGTATGAATATTGGACTTTTGCCTGTGACCGGGAACACTTTGCCTTTTATGAGTTATGGGGGGAGTCACTTGCTTACAGAATTTTTAGGACTTGGAATATTGATGGGTATGAGAAGAACCGAGAGGCCCGTACATAAAGAGGCAGTGTCTACCACCAACGAAATGACCGTAGTATAGAACTTCCAAATTTGGCGAACTCCTCGTTCCCAATTTGAAAATGCTTGTCACCTTATACTCGATAAGGCTCCTCGCCTTTTCAAATTCTCACGTCGGATTTCATCCAAATTTGGAAGTTCTGTTGACAATCACCGAATAATGCTTAATATTGCCCGCCAGAGGTTTTCTATGCTAATAAATCGAAAAAGGCTTGCCTCTTTTCTCAAGGAAAAGAGGCAAGAACGCCAAGAGAACCAGAGGGGATTCGCGAGATTTTTGGGAATCAGTCAACAAGAAGTTTGTCGGTTGGAAGGGGGTGAACGGAGCGCCAAAATGTACAAACCAAGGCGCCCTGAAACAAGACTGGTAAAAAGAGTCATCCCCATTCTGATCGATCGGCTTCAGTTGTCTGAGGAGGAGCTTGCAAAGCAGATTGGAGGTATGGAGAGCTCGGAAATTCTGGAAGCAGCCAAAATCATACTTCCTCTTTTCCAAGCTCTTGTGCCAGAATCTGTCTTATGCTCACTCATCCCCGAAGACATCAATTTTTTGTTAGAATCCTCGAATGTTCTTGGGGTGGGGATGACACCAGAGCTCGCTAAGGCTCTCGTAGCTGCAAGGAGACCGTCGAAATGACGGTCTTCAGCTTCTATAAAGCTCCAAAGTTTTCTCCAGCATTCCATTAAATGAGAAATTTCGTTCTACTTTTTCTTTTATTTTTTCTCCAAATATTTTTTCCTCTTCTGGATTTTCAATTAAATATTCTATCGCGCGTTTAATAGCTCCGTCTCTTTTTGGTGGAATTAATATACCATCTTTATCTTCGCCTATAATGTCGGGGATACCGCCTACAGTTGTTGCAATAATAGGTAGTCCAGCAAAACCTGCTTCTAGAATTGTATAGGGTAGGCCCTCTTTAAGGGATGAGCAGAGGTAGATATCAAAAGCCTTTAAATAGCGAGTGGCGTTATCTACAAAGCCTAAAAGGAAAACTCTATTTTCTAATTTGTGCTCTGCAATTAATTTCTCTAAGTTACTTCTTTCTTCACCTTCACCAATAATAATAAATATTGCATTTGGTCTCAACTTCAGGAACGCCTTAATCGCAAAAAATAAGCCTTTATTTTTATGTAATTCGGCAATTGTACCAATCCAAATACTTTGATTTAATTTATCATTTTTTGATTTTAGAAAGTCTCTGGCTTCATTTTTTTCCAAAAAATCCATGGGCACTATCCCGTTTCGAATAAGCACTATTTTACTTTTACTAACCAGCATTGCTTTAGCTTGTTTTTCTTCCTGTGGGGCAATAACTATTGTCTTGTGACAAAGCAAAATAGTAAGCCAAGTGAAAAAATAAATAATAGAGTTTGAAAGGGAGTTGCGGTGCTCGTTAAAGGTAAAACCATGCACTGTTTGAATTACTTTAGGAATAAAAAGTAATCTGCCAGCTACTGCTCCAATCCCGGCTGCTTGGGGGCTATTTAAATGCAGCACATCTGGTTTTTCTTTTTTTAATATAGATAGAACTTTTAAACCAATTGTTATGGCACCAAAAGAGGAGTCTCTTTTAAGTGAACTAATTTGATATACAGATATGCCAGATTCTTCTAATTTTTTCTTTAAAGCCTCTCCCTTGCCGCAAATAACCAAGACTTCAAATTTATCTTTTGGCAGACTAGTTGCTAAATCAAATACATATTTTTGAGCTCCGCCCCAGACAGCTTTGGTAATAAAAAAACAAATCTTTTTTTTCGATTTTTGACTAGGATTTAGGCCGTTTTCTGAAGGTTTGTGGGCTTGCATATATTGCCATTTTAGCATAGTATTGGGTAATATCTATGGCCTCTCTAGCCAAAAAAGAATCAGCGGTTCTCTTTTTAGGCGATGTCTTTTTTTTCGTTCTATCTCTTTGGGTTACTTTATACTTGCGTTTTGGGGAAGTGCCATCCTTGGATAAATTTAATGTGCACTTATTGCCATTTTCTATTCTTTTTATCTTTTGGGTTTTTGTTTATTTTATTGCAGGCCTTTACGAAAAACATACGCTCATTTTAAAAAATAGACTACCAAGCATTATTTTCAACGCTCAGATTGTTAATAGTATTTTTGCGATTATCTTTTTCTATTTTATACCTTTTTTTGGTATTACACCCAAAACAATCCTTTTTATTTACTTGATTGTTTCTTTCCTTTTTGTTTTGTTCTGGCGAGTCAAAGCTTCAGCCTTAATTAGTTATAAAGAAAGACAGCCTGCACTTCTCATTGGTGCTGGCTCCGAGATGACCGAGCTTTTAAACGAAGTTAACGGCAATTCTAGATACGAGCTAGAGTTTGTATCTTCTATTGATGTGCACAATTTAGATTCTATAGATATCCAAGAGGATATTATTAAGCCAGTCTATTCTAATGAAATAAAAATAATCGCGATTGATTTCTCCCACGAAAAAGTTACACCTCTTTTACCTCATCTTTATAATTTAATTTTCTCCAAAGTTCGCTTTATAGACTCTCACAAAATTTATGAAGATATTTTTGATCGCATCCCACTTTCTTTAGTAACTTACAGCTGGTTTTTAGAAAATATTTCTGTTTCTCCAAAATTTACATATGACTTTCTAAAAAGGGTAATGGATGTAACCCTGTCTTTTATTTTAGGTATTATCTCTTTAGTATTTTATCCATTTGTTTTCATTGCGATCAAACTCGATGACAGTGGGCAAATATTCATTAATCAAGTTCGAGTGGGTAAGGATGGTAGGGAAATAAAGTTACACAAATTCCGTTCTATGTCTAAGAATCTCACCGAACTCAATTCGGCAGAAACAAATAAAGTGACTCGAGTTGGTAATTTTTTGCGTAAAACAAGAATCGATGAATTCCCTCAACTTTGGAACATATTAGTTGGTGATATTTCTTTAATTGGTCCAAGACCAGAATTACCTTCTGGGGTTGCGATTTATGACAAGGAAATTCCTTACTACAACATAAGGCATTTAATTAAGCCCGGTCTTTCCGGTTGGGCCCAAATTCACCAAGAAAATCACCCCCATCATGGCCCAGCTGTTACTGAAACTGCAGAAAAATTAACCTATGATATTTACTATATTAAAAATCGCTCTTTTTGGCTTGATATTAAAATTGCTTTAAAAACCATCAAAACTTTGCTTTCTAGAACTGGTATATAATAGAAGTTAAAATGGGCAAATTAAACAAGGTGATTGTTTTGGTAGTGGTTCTTCTAATCATTGTTTTTTCTTTTATAAGTTTTCGAAAACCAGGAATAGAACAATCTATCAATAATTTCCCTGAATTACTGGAAATAAACAATAAAGATCTTAACTTCGACCAACTTTCCAAGTATTTTACAGACTTAGCTGAAAAAAAAGGCGGACGTTATGCTTTTGAAGTTTTGAAATATGCCGAGCTTGGTCCAAATATTGATTTGCATTTGCTTGGCCACGATATTGGAGATGTTTTATATAAACAAGAAGGTGTAAACGGTATTACGGCATGCACAATGGATTTTAGAAATGCATGTTCTCATGCGATTGTGATTGGTGTTTTTGGTGAAAAAGGTGAAGCGGCTCTGCCAGAAATTGCTGCCGCCTGTAAAAAAGCGCCTGGCGGCAGTGGAGCTTACACCATGTGCTTTCATGGCTTAGGTCATGGCATCTTGGCTTTTGAAGGTTATGATATGGCTAAAGCATCTGCAGTTTGTCAAAAAGCCGGAACTGCAAAATATGGCTTTCAGGAATCTAGTCAGTGTATAAGTGGCACAGTAATGGAAATTATTGGCGGGGGTTTTCATGATAAAGATACCTGGACCACTCAAAGAAAAAAATATCTTGATCCAAAAAAACCTTTGTCCCTGTGTCAGCAGATTTACATTCCAAATAATGCCAAATATCTTTGTTATGATTATTTAACCCCTTATTTATTTGAAGCAGTTGGGGGTAATATAGGTAACCCCATGCCAGCTGATTTTGAAAAAGCATTTAAATTGTGTGAGCAAATACCTTTAAACGATTCTGTGGCGCGAGACGGTTGTTTTGGGGGATTTGGTAAAGAATTTGATGGCCTTGTGCAGAGTAGAGATATTCGGCAAGATTCAATTAATTCTATTTCCAACGATAAGCTTCAAAATATATATAATTGGTGTCTTTTGGCCAATGATGAAGCAGGTTCCAAGTCCTGTATCTCTCAAGCCTTAAGCTCTTTATATTGGGGCGGCGAGAATGATCCAAATGTCTCGATTCGTTTCTGTAGTTTAATTGATGAAGATAGTTTTAAGTCCTCTTGTTTTCAAAATCTTTTTAACAATGTAAGGTCGTATGTTCAGGATCAAAATTATAGGAAAAATTTCTGCGGAGCTATACCATTTGAGTTTCAAGAGAAATGTAAATCGGGCCTTGAAGTTAAATGAAAAGATTTCTAGATAAAAAAAATATTATTCCCGGTCTTGTTGTAATTTTAGTAATAGGCGTGGCATTCTTATATTCCAAAAAAATTATAAAAAATAATGGAAATGAGGCAGATTTAAATACTTACGCGAACCAAATAATCCAAACTTGTAAAAGTGATCGTTATCATCCCGCCTGTTACGATAAGGAAATTCCAAAACTTATGGACAGTATTTCTATGGAGGACGCCTTTAAAGTTACCGCCATAATTCAAAGTAAAGACAGCTCTTACCCTTTTTGTCATACCTTGGGGCATGAGTTGGCGGCGAGAGAGGTTAAAAAGGACCCAAGCAAATGGAAAGATGTTTTAGCTCGTGTACCTTCAGGAATATGCTCCAACGGTGGTATTCACGGTGCATTTCAAGAACGATTTCGAGCGGAATCTTTGCCCAAGGATCAAATTGAAAAAATTAAGCCAGAGTTAATGGACGTGTGTGAAAAGCGTCCAGGGTTTAATCCCACCGGCACGGAACAAGGCTCTTGTTATCATGCTTTAGGACATTTGAGCATGTATGTGACCGAGGCAGATGTAAATTATTCTCTCGATCTTTGTGATGCCCTGGCCAAAAAATCAAATCACGATTATTCCCAGGTCTGTTACGATGGAGTCTTTATGCAAATTTATCAGCCACTTGAAACTGAAGATTTTGATCTGGTTAAAAGTATAAAAGTTGTAAAAGGTGACCCAGAATATTATTGTAAGCAATTTCACGGCACTAGGCGGAGTTCTTGCTTCTCCGAGAGCTGGCCTTTAGTTTACGATCAGATAATGAAGCCTCAAGGATTGATGGACCATTGTAATAGTAATTTTTTAGAGAACCAAAGAGATAAAGAGAGATGTTTTTTGGGTACATTCTTTGTGGTAGTCACAGAAATGAAATTTGATTTAACCAAGCTTAATATCTATTGTGCTGCTTTGCCGGAGGATAGAAGTAAACAATGTTACTCGGATGTGGCGGAAAGGTTAATTGAAACCGATTATAAAAATATTCCGAAATCGGTAGGTTTTTGCTCTAATATCGCTACTGAAGATAAGCAAAATTATTGTCTAAATCAACTCTTAAACTTTTCTGCTTATAACTTTCACCAAGGCTCCGACGAATTCATGGCCCTTTGTAAGGCTATGCCAGAGAATTTTCAAGAAGACTGCCTCTCTAGAGCTGGCGCGATTTAAGTGATAGAATTCATTAATGGAAAGATTTGAAAAAATAACAATAGTAATTTTAGCTCTAGCAATATTGTTAATAGGATATTTAATATATAAAGTTGAAACATCTCTAGTATCTGGAAATTCCGAAGCAAATTCAAACAAGAATATTTCAGAAGAAGACCTAGCTAGTCTTATTAAACAAATTTCTGAAACAAAAAATCCAATCTCTGACACCAATTTATACACTAAGATTAACGGTTTTGCCCAACAATCAAAAACTTTAGATATAACTGGTTGTAAACCAATACCTCCAATTCTTAAGGCCAAGGTCGGTGATCAGTTAGTAGTCAAAAATATGGATAGTGTTGAGAGGGATATTATCAATCCTTTTATTCATATTTTTGTACCCGCCTCGGGCTATGCCTCAACTGTGCTTTTTGCCCCAGGCCCCGGATTTTATGTCTATAATTGTGGGAATAAGCCTGTTGGGATTGTGTTTATCTCATCGAAATAGATATTCTCAGAAATATGAAATATTTTGTTTCTTTTCTTAAGAGATATAAGGTCATTTTTTTACTTCTCCTTGTTTTTATAATTTCAATCTTTTACCTGCTAAAGATTTCATCACCAGTTATTGTCCAACAAGAAAAAAATTCTAACTGCGCTTCTCTAGGAAATAATCTATCCAAGATGAAATGTTGGGAGAATTCTCTGCAGGATACTATACAAAGTAAGGGTATCTCAGAGAGCTTTGATCTTTTTGCCAAATTCTACCAGGAGGATCCTTATTTTGCCCAAAATTGTCATGGTTTTACTCATGAGATAGGGGAAGCTTCATATAAGTTGTACAAACAAGGCAAAGATTTCGATGTGGACGAGAAAGTATCTTATTGTAGTTTCGGTTTTTTCCATGGTTTTATTGAGGCAATGTTTGCGGACCAAGGTACTCTAAATGGCGCTCGAGATTTTTGTAATTACATTGATGAAAAGTTAAAAGGCAAAACTAGTACTTTTACTGCTTGTATGCATGGAATCGGACACGGCGTTACAGATGGTGATGACCCAGACTCCTGGGGCAGTGCTGAAAAAATAATTGCACCGGGGCTATCCCTTTGCGAACAAGTAGCCAAGACAGATTATGAAAAAAGAATTTGTGGTACGGGAGTTTTCAATTCTCTGGAAGGTATGTATGGAAATTTGAAATATAAATTAACCCTTGACCCTATCAATCCATTTAAAATTTGCCGCGAGCAAACTAAAGACTATTTTAAACTAGCTTGTTATAGCGAAAATGATTTTCTTCTGTCTATAACCCACGAGGATTTTTCCAAGGCAGCAAAATATGCTGAAAGTATTAAAGAAGACGAGTATGCAGATGGGGCAATCGATAATCTTGGTACAGCTATGGGGTATAGATTATTGCGAAAGACAAATTATGACTATGCAATTGATGTCTGTAATAGTCTGGAGTCACGTCTCCGCGTAGCCTGTGTGGCAGGATTAGGAGCAGGTTTTATGACTGCTGGAGTACCAGATAAGGAATACATCAAAGCAATTGAATTATGTAAATCGTCTAAGGTTACAAGCGCAGAAAGACAGGGTTGCTTTACTAGGGTGATGGCTCTGGTTTATGGTCGATACTCAGCTGATATACAAAAAAAGGCATGTGATCTAGCTGGGCAAGATGCAATTTCAGTTGGTTATTGTAAAACATGAATACAAGACTCAGGCTGAATAACAAAAGATTTCATATTCTGGATTATTTAGTTGTTATTTTGATTTTTTATTGTTTATTAATTAGACTATCTAATCTTGATCACAACTACGGGGCGTTTGATGTACATAGAGATTATTTTATCTCTTATCATATAAAAAATTTTGGAGAATTTCCTTTGGTTGGGCCCAGGAACAGTGTATTTGGTTCGGTAGTACTACCAACTGTATATTTTTTTGGAGCTGGGCTTTTATACATTAAAGACAGCATAATAACTTTAGATGTAGCCAACATTATCTTGCAGATGCTGGGATTGTTTTTTCTGTATTTGCTTGGCAAGGAGTTGTTTTCTAGGTTAACAGGTTTTATTGCAGTTTTGTTATATGGTTTAAGTAACGTCAATTTGCATCAGGCCACGTTTTTTTATGAACCTTTTATTTCCCAAGTGTTTCTCTTGGCTTCTTTTTTATTATTGGCCAAGGCGTATAAACAAAATAAGATAGTCTATCTTTACAGTTCAATATTGATATATCTTCTTGCCGTATCGTTTTACAGTAGTGGTATCGCACTTTTACCTTTACTTATTATTTTGTGGGCAATATTGTTTAAAAAATTTTATGAAGTTCGGAAACTAATGCCAGTCTTGGTGGTTTTCTTGGTGTTGTTCATAATAATTTACCATCCATTTTTCCTCAATGCTGGCCAAACTATCGGGAGTATTTTAAATGAAATTTCTTTCAACCACTTCTTTTCTGTTTATTATAGCCGTTTATTATACTTTTTAGGTTCATTTTTCAGTTTTTATTCAAGTATTGGTAGAGATGTCTCTAGCAACAGGGGATACTCGGGACTTGAGGGGTTTAATTTTTTTCCGGTATTAATTTTATTGTTTGTAATAGTTTTGTCTTGTATTTATTTTCTTTCTAAAAAAATAGACAAATCCAGGAAAATAATAATGGGCATATTTATTCTTGCAATGCTTACCACCGTATTTTTTCTTTCTATTATTAAGTTGTATTATCTAGACCCATTTCACTTTGTTTCGGTCACCGGTCTGTTTGTCCTATTCGTTTCAGAAGTTGTTGCCACCCTTGAATTGTCGTTTACCTGGGCGAAAGTGTTTAATTACGGGCTCGTAATTATTTTGGTATTTTTGTTTTCGTTTAATCCTAATGATTTATTACTTCAACCCGAAAGAATTGGAAAATTTTACGACAATAATCATTCGAAATTGCAAATTGCTAACTATATTGAATCGAGAGTTAGAAAATTAAAGGTGGAATATAATTTTAATAATTATGGTTTCTTCGATATCAAGTCCTTTAACAACTATGGAAGCTGGATGGATAAAACCACACCCCCTTTTTATTGGAATAAGTTAGAGCACGATCTTGGACAACAATTTACAACTATAAGGGGTCTTCCAAATGGCGAATTATATAAAACTATAAATAAGCCTGCATATATTTTTGTTACGTGTACCGGGCCAGAAAATTTATGTGCTGATCAAATATCGCAGGATTATGATATAAGTAAATCCATAGATAAATATCAACTAGGTAATAACATTCTTTATCTTTTTAAAAACGCATGACTTTGGTTTCATTAATTATCCCAACTTACAATAGTCAGGAATTTATAAACCAAAATTTAGTAACTTTAAATAATTTTTTAGGATTGAATTTCCCAGATTATGAAATTATAGTAGTTGATGATGGTAGCACAGACAGTACCCCTCAAATAGTAGAAAAAATAAAGAATGATAAAATAATTTACTTACATTTAGCCAAAAATAAAGGCAAGGGCTATGCTGTTAGGCACGGATATAAATTTTCAAAAGGTGAGTTCTTAATATTCATTGATTCTGATCTGCCGTACCACCTCAGAGCTTTAAATCAGATGGTTAAGGAATTAGCCAGTTCAGATTTAGTCATTGGTTCAAGAAATCATCCTGAATCTGTTGCCACAGCTGGTATCTCGTTGTATCGTCAAATCGGTAGTCTTTTTTTATCTAAAGCTGTCGAGGCTTTTATTCTGGGAGAGTATATTGATACCCAGTGTGGTCTAAAAGGATTGAGTAGGAACTCGGCGGATTTTTTATTTTCTAAGATGACAATCGATGGTTTCAGTTTTGATATAGAAATGTTGTATCACGCAATACAAAATGGTATGAGAATTAAGCAAATCCCGGTTAATTTTATAAATAATAAAAATAGTACTGTTAGTTTAAGTAAGACAATAAGAATGATCTGGGATGTGGGTCAATTGTGGTTAAAAAAATGAATAAAAAGATTATTTTAGCACTAAGTTTGATTCTGCTGGCCCTGATCATTATTTGGTCTTTTGAGTCTCAAAACAAGCAGGAATTATCAAAAAAATGTAATGATATAGATTGCTGGCAGAAAATACTAGACGAGACATTAGACAAAAAAGGCATTCCCGCTGCTTTTGATCAGCTCGCCGAATTTTATAATTCAAACCCAAATTTTGCCACTGCTTGTCATGATTTTACCCACAAACTTGGAGCTGAAGCTTATGAAAAGTTTTCTAAAGGTGAAGATTTTGATTTAAATTCCAAGACCTCTTATTGCGGTTATGGTTTTTATCATGGTTTTATGGAAGAACTTCTTTCTCAAACTAGGGATATCCAAAAAGCCAAGGATTTTTGTAAATACGTGGGAGATAAACTACAAGATGAAACAACCGACGGCGAAGGTGCTTGTTATCACGGTATAGGTCACGGTACTACCGATGGGGAAGACCCAACCTTGTGGGGAGATCCATTTCAGATGATAAAGCCAGGCTTAGAAATGTGTGAAAAAGTGGCAAGGGATGATAGAGGGCAACATGGCAAACTATACCGTTGTGTTACCGGTGTATTTAATTCGATTGAGATTTTATCCACTAATCCAAAATATAACATTCCCCAAATTTCTAAAAATCCTTTCTATCTTTGTC
>CAZQKP010000006.1:0-3361 GCA_964594005.1 uncultured Candidatus Saccharibacteria bacterium | reverse complement strand
ACTAATCCAAAATATAACATTCCCCAAATTTCTAAAAATCCTTTCTATCTTTGTCCTCTACAACCTCAGGAGTATCAAGAGGCGTGCTATACCAATATGTTGCCAGCGCTACAAAGATTTAATCAAGGCGATTTACTAAAAAGTGAAAAAGAGATTGAGAAAATAAAAGAAAAAGGATTTGCCATAAGGTATGCAGTAGCGTCCAGCTTATTTGATGAATTTATTCACTATAATTTAGCAGTACCCGATTATAATATTAACCAGGGCATAAAGATTTGTCAGTCGTTAGCTGATCCATATCGTTTAGCTTGCATTGATGGTTTGGGTGATGGCCATATGAAATATGGCAAGCCTAATGATGCTTATGTCTTAGGTTTGGCTTTTTGTGCCAATTCAAATTTACGTAATGATGAGAGAGAGACATGCTATAATTCTATCTTACCAAAACTACGTATCTGGTATTCGGTAGATAAGTCTAGAGCAATCTGTAACTCCGTTCCATCGGAATTTAAAAAATACTGCCATGTCTAAAAAAATATTAATTGTTGTTCTGGTTGTAATAATCGTGTCTTCTGGTCTCTACTTTTTAATGAGTAAGAATTCTGGAATGTCATCAACAAAGTCAAAATTTTTTCATCAAGAAGGAATTTTAAACACTGACACTTTAGTTAAAATCACTGATAATGGGTTTGATCCAGGAACTATTATAATAAAGGCTGGTCAAAGAGTGGTTTGGCTAAACGAAACAAAAAATTATGTCTGGCCGGCTTCTGATCCTCACCCTTACCACACTGGCTACCCAGGTTTTGATCCTGAAGAGCCTTTTTTAAACGGCGAAGTTTGGGCATTTAAATTTGATCAAGTGGGCAGTTGGGGATATCATAACCATTTGAAGCCAAGTGAGCGTGCTAAAGTGATAGTTACTAATTAAATTTATGGAATCCCGTAAGAAATAGCGGAGATTCAGTATTTCCATTAATATATAAGCAATTAATTTTAATAAGGAATCATCAATACATAAATGATCTCCTATTTCGTACGGGATGGAACCAGAACACAACAATAAAAAAATATCTTTTAAGGAGTGGATAAAAGAATATGCAGGAGGGTTAAGTCTTCTTTTTGCATTAATTGCATTGGGGGTTGGATGTTACAACACCCTACAAATAGAAAGCATGGTTTTAGTTAAAGCAGCTGCGAACAATGGCGGTTCCGCTCAAGTTGCTCAAGAAACGAATCTCTTAAAAATTCTAAATGAATTGCCAGTTAACACTCCTATGTTAGGAAATCCAAAGTCAAAACTTACTATGATTGAGTTTGCAGATTTTCAATGCCCTTTTTGTGGCAAGTTTCAAAAAGAAACATTCCCGGCATTAAAAAAAGAATATATTGATACAGGAAAAGTTAGATTTATATATATGGACTTTGCTTTCTTGGGCCAAGAATCCATCGATGCTGCAGAGGCTGCACGCTGTGCAAATGATCAGGGACAATTCTGGCAGTATCATGACGAACTATTCGCCAATCAAGACGGCGAAAATAGAGGAGCGTTTAGTAAAAGTAAGCTGGAACAATTTGCTACTAACATAGGACTTGATTTGCCGAGGTTCAGGGATTGCGTTAGCCAAAATAAGTTTGATAAACAAATATCAGTATCTAAAGCTATTGGTCAAAAATATGGCATAACTGGTACTCCTGGATTCTTGATAGGCAAAGATACTATCAAAGGCGCAGATGACATTTCTTCCTTCGAACAAACAATTGATAAGAATCTATAAGGCTCTTTTACTTATTCACAGTTTATTAACATTCTGTAAAGTCAGCCCTTGACATTTGCATATACGTTTACTACTATTTAATTAGACTTTGTTCACCGCCTTAGAAAGGAGGCTGGTCGTGCGGAGACTTTTTTTCATACTTCTTGTTGCATGCTCGGCGTGTACCGCTTCGTCTACTGCGCCGACGGCACCGGTGACTCAAGCGCCACCGCCTGCTCCACCGACCACACCAAATCCGCCGCCTGCTACGACAGCGGAAGTGGTGACCGTTCAGATCGCGAATGTTCCTTTCGAAATGGGACCTTCCGATTTCTTCGGCTATCCTCTCCAGACAGGGGACCCGAAAGCGCCCAAGAAGGGCATGATCCACGTGAGGCTGGAAGGCAGTCCGGCCACGTTCTGGATTTACCCCGTGCGGGTCTTCGGCCCCAAGTGTCCGGATCCGAGTACCTGCCAGGTCACGCCGCTCTGTGGGCCCATCACACTTCAGGGAGGTCAGGAGTCTGACCTGTGCGAAGTGGCGGATATCAGCCACGACGGTACAGCGGTCATCCAGTACAAAGGTGCCCTCAGAGTGTCGGTCGCAGGGCACTTTCCAATCATGGTAAGGGGCGACAAACCGTAAAAAGGCGGACGGGCGGAGTCATCGGGACTCCGCCTTTCCATTTCTTGGGTATTGTCACTAAAAAAGCAATTTGATAAAATTTCTGTAAACATGGACTCATTTGAAAGTAGTAATTTAAGGATTTGGCCCTTACTGCTAATATTTTTTTTACTAATATTATCTGGAGTATCTTTTTATTTTTATCTTAAAAAACCACATAGGGTTTCTCTGCCCACTGAAAATCCAATTCCGGTTGATATTGATACAAAAATAAAAAATCTTTATAACATTTCGCACGCATCTCCCGCTTCCATTACCAAGACAACATTGATAGATAATTCCTCCTTACCTACAGAGTTAAAAAATCTAATTATTTCTGGCTATTATGATCTATCTATGCAGCAGGTTGTTTTTGTTGATGGTAAAAATGGGTATGTTCTAAATTTTAAAGTTCCTGATCTTATTTATTTATGCGAAAAATATTATGCGAAGCTTGTTGCCGATGAGAAGTGGACATTGATTAGTTCTATGTTTAATAGTCAAGCAGGATTAAGGATAATGAAGACAGATAAATTCAGGGCTACAATTGAGGAGAAAGTTCTAGATAAAAAAAACCTAGCGATTACGGTAACCATAACGGACTAAAATGAATAAAAAGATTCTACTTACACTTTTTGTTTTTTGTCTAATCCTCAGTTGTCTTTCTGTTGTAAAAGTTGCTAAGGCAGAATATTGTGGAGAGTTTTATGGGTGCAATTTTGATGGTTTTATTAACCAATGTTCAGATACTGGCCCAAATTTCTGTGGTGCGGGAGAGTATTGTGCCGTTTTATATACTGCTCAATGTGATAATCCTTGTGGAGAGTCTGGGGTTTGTCAGGGTGTACCGTATTCAGAGGCCCAGTATTATTCTCAATCATTTTATTATTCTCAATCCCAATATTCTGTCTGTGGCAATGGCATTAAAGAAGCAGGTGAA
>CAZQKP010000005.1:1793-19952 GCA_964594005.1 uncultured Candidatus Saccharibacteria bacterium | reverse complement strand
GTTCTGGCGGCCAAAATTTCTTACCAATTTATAAAGGTAAGGATCCGAATTTTGTTAGAGCTGACGACAATTCTATTTACATTTTGGATGGAAATACACTCATGCAGGTGGTGATATAATCACCCCATGTATATTCTCACTGTTATTCCTATTTCTCGTGGCATTTCAAAAGATACTCTCGCCTATTTCACAAAAAAAGAGGTTAAAATCGGTTCAATTGTCTCTATCCCTATCCGAGGTAAAAAATCATTTGGACTAGTTGCCGCCAACGAAGAAGTTCAAAAAATAAAATCAGAAATAAAAAAACTACCATATAGTATTAAAAAGATTGAGAACATTGAAAGTCTATCTTTTTTATCTCCAAGCTTTATTAAAGCGGCTGAAAAAATCGCCGATTATAACGCCGGTAGTGTGGGAGCGGTTTTGTCTAGCCTCATTCCTACTATAATTTTAGAAAATAATAAGAAAGTTCCATTTGAGGCAAAGCCACAGTCAAATTCTTTTCATGAAGTTCTGCTCTTGCAGTCTAGCGATGAGGAGAGATACGCAACATATAAAAGTTTAATTCGGGAAGAGTTCGCGAAAAACCGAAGTGTCTTTTTTTGCTTGCCCAGTACAGAAGATCTATTAAATGCTAAAGCCACATTAGAAAAGGGCATTGAAAAATACACGCTAGCGATTTACGCCGGACTCCCCGACAAGGAAATAATTTCTTTGTGGCAAAAAATAATAAAAGAGGAGCACCCACTTCTTATCATTATGACAGGTTCGTTTCTGTCCATACCTAGAAATGATTTGGGCACAATTGTGGTCGAAAAGGAAAGCTCCAGAGGCTACAAGATGCAAACCAGACCTCTGTTAGATATAAGAGTCGCCGCACAGTTCATCGCCAAAGAATTAAAAGCTAAATTAATTTTAGGCGACAATCTTTTACGAGTAGAGACTCTTTGGGAGGAGAAAAAGAATAATTTCTCAACACTCGCACCACTCAAATTCCGGTCGGTTTCGAATTCAACAATTCAAATTGTGGATAATAAAGGACCGCAAGATATGAAAAAGAAAGAGTTCAAGAGTATAACCGAAAAATTAAAAGACTTGCTTAAACAAAATAAAGAAAACAATGAACTGGCTTTTTTGTTCTGCGGCAGAAAAGGTCTGTATCCCCTAACTCTATGTAGCGACTGCGGCACTATCGTTACTTGCAATAACTGCAACTCTCCCGTTGTTTTATACAGTGGCAGGAAAAATAATTTATTTGTTTGCCATCATTGTGGTGAAAGGCGACAAGCAGATAAACTCTGTAAGAAATGTGGCGGTTGGAGATTGACCCCATATGGAATTGGTATCGAAAAAGTCTTCGAGGAGGTTAAAAATATTGTTGGCGAAGATAAAGTTTTTTTGATGGACAAGGATCATGTTAAAACTCACAAACAAGCAGTAAAAATTAGAGATAAATTTTACGATTCCCCGGGAGGAGTATTGATCGGCACTGAAATGGCACTAACATATTTAAATCAAAGGATAGAAAATGTAGCTGTAGTTTCAATTGATGCGTATTTGGCAGTACCTGATTTTAGAATCAATGAAAAAATATTTCATACACTTTTAAGCCTCCGGGCCTTATCTCTAAAAAATTTAATCCTTCAAACTAGGGAGGAAAAACTTAAAATATTTGACTATGCCGCACAAGGCAACTTAGTTGATTTTTATCGGGATGAAATTGAAGATAGACGAGAGATGAATCTGCCACCTTTTGTGACTAATATTAAAATAAGTCTAGTGGGCGAAAAAAATTTAATTTCTCAAAAGATTGAGGAGCTATCCGAGCTACTTAAACCCCATGAAATAAAAGTGTATGATGCTTGGAAATCTGGCTCACAGTCGAAATATACCCTCAATGCTCTTCTTTGGTTAGCCAAAGAATCATGGCCCGACAAAGAACTCCTGGATAAATTGAAGACCCTTTCACCTGCATTTAGAATTGAAATAGACCCAGCCTCACTTTTGTGATAAATTAGGTAATTAGTTGAATTACAAATATGCCAAAGAAAATTGTCGGAAAGGAAGCCAAAATTCTAAGAGAAATAGCCAAGGAAGTTCCGAAAGAGCAAATAAAAACTCCTAAAATCCAAAGAATAATATCGGAAATGAAAGAAGCTCTGGGCGGTGAAGATGACGGCGTTGCAATTGCTGCACCTCAGATTGGCTACTCCCTGCGAATTTTTGTTGTTTCAGGCAGAGTGGGTCAAATGGAATTAGGTGAAGAAAGTGAAGCTAAAGAAGAAGCAAAGATAAAAATTCCTGTAATAGATAGCGTATACATTAACCCAGTAATTAAAAAAGCATCCAAAGAAAAAGAATTTGTAGAGGAAGGTTGTTTATCGGTGAGATATCTGTACGGGCAAGTCAAGCGCTCCAAAAAAGCAACTGTAGAAGCTTATGATGAGAGTGGTAAAAAATTTAGTCGTGGTGCAAGTGGCCTAATGGCCCAAATATTTCAGCACGAAACAGACCACTTAAATGGCACACTCTTCATTGATAAAGCAAAAAACATAGAGGAAATTCCTCCCCAAACTCAATCTAAAAATTTAGTCACCAATGAAGGAAAATAATTTAAGCTTTGTATTTTTTGGGACGACGGATTTCTCGGTAATTGTATTGGAAGAATTAAAGTCACAAAACCTCTTACCAAAATTAATTATAACGGTGCCAGATAAACCAAAAGGCAGAAAGTTAGTTTTAACTCCACCTCCAGTTAAAATTTGGGCAGAGAAAGAAAAAATTCCCGTAATCCAGCCCAAGAGTTTAAAAAGTGAAGAGGTTGTATCTCAAATAAATTCCAGTGGGTCGTACGATTTATTTGTAGTTTTTTCATACGGCAAGATTATCCCCCAAAATATACTAGATATTCCCAAACATGGAGTAATAAATCTTCACCCCTCTCTTTTACCAAAACTACGAGGACCCTCACCCATAAAAACTGCCATATTAGAAGAAAGTGAAACAGGCATCTCAATTATAAAAATGGACAACGAAATGGATCATGGGCCAGTTATTTTTCAAAAAAAGATAGAGATGCCAGAATGGCCGCCATATGAAGCAGATCTGGAAGATAAACTTGTCCACGAAGGCGGAAAATATTTAGCAGAAATTATCCCAAAATGGGTTAAGGAAGAAGTAGAAGCTCAAAATCAGGATCATAGCCAGGCTACATTTACAAAATTGATTAACAAAGAAGATGGAGAAATAAATTTGGCAGATGACCTAGAAAAAAATCTGCGGAAAATTAGAGCATTTCATGTTTGGCCAGGAGCTTATTACTTTGAAAATAAGGGGGGTAAAAAAATAAGAGTTATAATAAAGAGGGTAAAAATAGTCGATGGCAATCTAGTTATTGAAAGAGTATTGCCGGAGGGAAAAAAAGAAATGAGTTACAAAGATTTCGTCAACGGACTTAGAAATTAAGCATTATCTTTTTTTACGAAAATCCACCATTTTCAATAGATTCTTTACTCGTGCCGCTCCTCTTCTAAACAAAGTCTTATATTTTCTCTTAAAAGATACGATTTCTCTTTCCGCCTCATCTCGCACTACATCAATTGCCGCATATAAATCAGATTCTTCAGCAACTGCATAAAATTGTTTTGAACCAGGCTCCGTAATATTCACCTCCGCCCGGAAAATGTCCCCTGATTTGTGATGGTTGGTAGTTTTACCAATTTCAACCTCACATAATATTTCCTTTTGGCTATCTAAAAATTTTTCCAATGTTCTTATTTTTTTTGTAACATAATCATCGATCGCTGGCGTAATTTCCAAATTCTTGGAACGTATTTTTATGTTCATGATGTAATTATAGCATCTAAAATATTAGTACGAAATGAATTGCTTAAAACACTTTTTTCGTTTATTATCTTTAAGTATTCCGGCGTAGCTCAGTGGTAGAGCAATCGCCTGTGTCGATTACGCAGCTTCCTAAAGTAATTTAGGATGAAAAATGAGGTGAATTCGGTGAACCCCGTCAATGGGCAACCCCGAGCCAAGTCCTGAGAGCAATCGAAGGAAAGGTCTAGAGACTATCTCGTAAGAGAGTAGCCTGGAGAAATCCAGTCGAAGCGCCTCACATCCCACTCAAAAGAAGGATGATGATATAGTCCATACCAAAGGAAACTTTGGATCAAATGTAAGCGATTGGTCGTAGGTTCGATCCCTACCGCCGGAGCCATAAAACTAGATAAGGTAAAGAGTCTTTTCTATAATCCCTTCAATGCTAGAGGAATTTAAAAGTAAATACGAGTTGTCATTTTTGAATAAGTTAAAAGACAACTCAGAAATCAACATCTTTATATTTGGAGGTGCGATACGAGATATTAAACTAGGTAGAGAATGGAAAGAGATTGATTTAAGAATAACTTATGATAGGCCACGAAAAGAACGAGAGGATAAAATTGAGGATCTATTAAAGGAATACAACCTCAAAGGTAAAACACAGATAGAAAATCTAAACTTAACGGTATATAGATTTCTACCAGATGGAAGTTGGACCAATGTGCCTATTGATTTAAGTTTTGTAACAACACGAAATTATAATGTTCCTGATTTTACAATAAATGCCCTCATTTATGATCCAAAAGGGGAAGAAATTTTAGACGGCTCAAGTGATAAAGATGACTGAGATAACAAAATAATAAGTACTGTAAAGAAACCTGATACTCAGTTCACGGAAGAACCTCATATGATCTTTAGAGCTATAAAATTTGCATGCCAGCTAGATTTTGAAATAGAAAATAAGACACTTAAGGCAATCATTGAAAATAGATCTCAAGTACAAAACACCTTTAATTTCATAAAAAACGAAAAGGAAGGTATTCTTGTTGAGTTATTTCTAGGGAATATTTTCAAAGGCTTAGAGGTAAATCCAGTAGTATATTTTAATTATCTCAACCAGACAGGCCTATTTAATGAGTTTGTGGACTTTTATTCAAAGGAGTCTGGGTTGGTTGTTAAAAATATTACTAAAATTAAACCAGAAGATTTTAATTCGTTTGAAAAAGACTTATCATACCTATTGTCTTCAATAGTAAACTGCCTTGACACAGAAGAAAAAGCTAAACACTTTGAAGTTTTGGCAAAAAAACTAGCCGTATCAACAACGAAGAAATACTCCGATTTCATCATTAACACGGAAAAGTTAAAATACATTTGCTAGATGCTCAGGTGTACTCTTCACATAATGAAAGCTCCCCTCGGACTAAGTAATTAAATTTGACATAAATACTATGATATTGTACTATCTGTCACAGAACTGACCCCTTCTTGGAGATAAACGATGCTTCGATTAATGCTCGCAGTGCTTTTGCTTCTAGCCTTTGCTCAGACGACAGAAGCACAGCCAACCATCGCGCAGTTGAAAAACCGTGAACTGGTGACATCGCTCTTCAACTTGATGACCCCTGATGCGCCGGAGAATTCATACTTACCAGAAATGGTTAAGGTGAAACTCAGATGGCTAATTAGGGAAAATCAAGCAAAGCCTCCCCGACTACTCCTTGTCCCAACAGACAAATGGCCAGATGCTGGGCCAGATGCAATCGCCTGGAACATCCATCTACCTGGCAAAACAGCAGAGATCGGCGTTTCGGCCGAAGCGATCGCAGCCCGTGCGGTCTACATGTCTAAGGGAGAATTAAAAGACATGCTCTTCCTCTGCCTTACCCACGAAGCTATCCATCTCGAAGTAATGCTGAAAGGGCTAGGCTTCCAAGAGTTGTTAAATGAGGAAGTGAGGACATGGCACAAGTGGCTCATCGGGGCTGTGCGTCCCCTGCGATCGACTAGTCATGGCATGCTCGGCGACTGGACACTGGCAGATGAAATTCTCAAAAGCTGCCAGGACACCGACTGCCCACCATTTGTGGAGATCGTCAGGCAGCACCTTCTCCACAAGTAATGACCGCCACGCCAATGAGAACGCCTCGTCGTTCTCGGGCGAGGCGGTTTTCATTTTGAAATTAAAGTAGCAGCAAGAGCAAAGGATTTATTCTATTATTTCTATACCCATCTTGCTAAGCAATTTTATATTGACATTTTATTTCAAGAGTATATTTTTTAAGTAGAGGTGCAACGATGTCGGAGCACGAAATTACTTGCCCCCAGTCATATGAACCCGATCTCCCGTGCACATGCACACCCCTTCGAGAAGGTGAGACGCTACAGGATCGGAACAGGCAGCTGGAGTGGAAACGGAGACACACATGGGATGGGAAAAGTGAATCACTCCGCCCCACCTCTCATTCCCCCGATTGTCCCGCCGGCTATGAGCCCGATCAGCCGTGCAATTGTGGATTTGAAGGCTAATCCAGTTGCTCCAGCCGTCTATAAGCTGCCCGGCTTTTTCCGGGCAGCTTTTGTTTGCTTCTTTTCTCTTCTTAAGCTAATCTTCTCCCCAGACCGTTCAGAGAGGAGCGATCGATGTCGATGCCGAGCGCGCACATTCTGGTCGCGGTTATTCTCGCGATCAGAATGAAGGTAACACACTTGAGGGCAGGTAACCTCAAGAAGATTAGAGGTAAGCTGTTGGAGAGCCTCGTCAAGTTCTCTCCCATCATAGGGTTCGGAGTTCTCGTCATAGGGCTCCACGCCCTCATGGACGTCGCCGTTCATTTGGACCCAGACATGGTTGGGCACAAGGAATTCACCGATCCCAGGTTACTTGCTTTCTGGGTGGTACTCCTCGATTTTGCCTTTCCAGCCCTCATCTCATACTGGAAGACAAGAGAGTACCACGAGTACGCACTGGCGATCTGGGTTGGTGTCTTTTGCGCCATCCTCCCTGACATCCTCCAAACCTGGCGAGACGCCTACAAAACCTACGGCGCTGTGCCCTATGTCCTCAGGGTTATAAGTCGCCACCACATGCGGCTACACAGATGGAAGATAGTGATGCATCACGACCTGGCAGTAATGCTAGGCCTAGCCTCCCTTCTGTCTTTCTGGTTTCTGTGTTGGTACTTTATGCCCACCAAGAGGGCTCAGGCAGCCCCTCAGCCGGCCGCGACGACCTAGTCGCGGCTTCTTCTTTGCACTTTGTTTAATTCATTTTTTTAGCTAATATAAAGATCATGATAATCGCATACATATTCATAATTATTGGAGTTTTATTTTTCTTAAAAAATGCAGGTTTGGTTATTTGGAGCTGGCATATTATTTGGCCGCTTCTTCTTATTGGCTTTGGTTTTTATATTTTGGATGCGAGGAGGAGAAGCGTCTCTTGGTTTAAAAAAAATTTGTACAAAATTTTCGGCGATGTAGAGTAACTCAATTTTTCATTAGTCTTGTTATTTTAATAATTGACAAAATATAAGATTATGTTAGTATAAGTAGAGAATAGGAGGCGCTGTGCAGATATTTCGAAAAAGAAAAGGCCGCGAGAAAAAGGCTAACCAGAGCCGACTCACCAGATGGTTCGAAACTACGCTCAAGGTCCTGTGGTTACTGTCGTATCCCACGATAACAACCACGGCGATCTGCGCAATCTGGTGGCTGACGTTTTGGAACCATCAGATTCACGTTCCGGATGGAGCCAAGGACATCGCCCTTGCCGTCTGGGCTGTCATGGGTGCGCTCTATGCTCTTATGGCTGCAGTGGTCATCAACACCGTCTGGACGGAGTACAAGGCTATGCGCATGGCGATCAAGACGTACAACACTCCTGACTTCATGAACTTGTGCGACGAGGATCTCGGTCCAGTCGTACATGTCATGATGATGACCATCTCGGCGGCAGTGATGATCTGCGGAATGGTCATTCCCTACCCAAGCGTGGGTAGTGGGCTGCTCTTCGTCTCACTTACCGCCTTCGTCCTCTCCCTCATCTTCTTCGTTGCAAAGGAGATCGACGACCCCCTGCACGGGATTTGGTTCATCAAGAACGTGCATGAGGAATGGCTCGTAATCGAGCCGAAGGCATGGCGCGAGGAACACTGCCGTGAAAATCGAGAGACGTTCCTAAAGAAAGTCCATCACTCCAAGGCAAACCTGAAGGTTGTCGGGGTCTGAGCCTTGGGGTAAACCGGGCCAAAGCCGTCTGCGGAGAAATTCGCAGGCGGCTTAAATCGTTAATTTGAAAGAAATTAATTACTTTCTTACAAACCTGGTTGGATTATTGGCGAAAAAACAATTATAATATCCGTCTAAGCATGCCAACTATTTTTAAAAGAGGCAAAGTAATACAGATTGTAATTTTTATATCCGGAACATTGGCCGGTATTTTACTTTTTTATTTCTATGACAATCCACTGCGCCAAAACAAACCCCAAGTCGCAGTAAGAGAAGGCGGCTATAATTTTATTAATCCACTTCTGGCCTGCGACTTTTCCGAAGACAAAAAATTTGATGCTTATGACTCTATCCAAAAAAAATTCGCCGAATTTATAAATCAAAAAATAATTAGTAGCGATGCCACCAATATTTCTATTTATTTCCGGGGGCTCAATAGCGGCTGGTGGTCTGGCGTAAACGAAAACGAAACTTATGTGCCGGCTAGTCTCATAAAAGTTCCCATGATGATTGCCTACCTGAAAGAAGCTGACGTTAATCCAAATATTTTGCAAAAAAGACTAACCTACCATCAAAAGATAGACGCTAACTCAAGCGAGTTCTACAAGCCCAACCAATCCATTACGGATGGAAATACTTATACCGTAAACGATTTATTAAAATACATGATAATGTATTCAGATAACAACGCATTTGAAGTCTTACAGGAGAATGTTAGTGAGCAGTCACTCACTGATGTATATTCTGATCTGGGCATTCCAGTTTCAAACAATATTGACGATCCGGTAATAAGCCCTAAACAATATGCTTACATTTTTAGAATTCTTTACAATGCAACCTACCTATCCAAACCGATGTCGCAATACGCCCTCGAACTTCTTTCATATTCTGACTTTACCTACGGTATAAGGTCCGGCATACCAACTGAAATGCCCAGTGCTCAAAAATTTGGAGAGAGAACCGTATACAATCGGAGCGGAAACACGATGGCAGTTTCAGAGAGAGAATTACACGACTGCGGCATAGTTTACTATCCCAAAAATCCATACCTAATCTGCGTTATGACTAGAGGGGGTGACTTTACAAAATTGGCTAATATTATTAGCGGTCTATCAGCAATTGTCTATCAGGAAACCAATAGCGGAGTTCTGAAAATTTGATTCCAAAGATTAAAATTATAGAAAATTTAAAAGCCTAGTACTGCCAGAACTTCTTTGCCAAAAAAAATATAAACAAAACACATCACCCCTTCGCCGACAAGAACACCCAACATCAGTTTCCTCACATCGACCTCCAAAGTCCCACACACATAGCAAATCAAATCAGTGGGTAAAAATGGCGCCGCACTCCAAAAGGAAACGACTACAATTTCATTTTTGGATAAGAAAGTCTTGATTTGCCCAATCCTTGTTGAATATTTGGATTCGAAATACTCGTCAAAGTTTAAGTATTTTGAAAAATAATATACACAAAGCGAAGATACCATCACCCCAATCATGGTGGCCAAATAAAGCGGCCAGGTTGGAAAAAGAACCAGGCCCGCTACAATAAAATAAGTCACGGGTATTAGCGTAAAACCCCTCAAGCAACAGAAAATTAAATAAACCACATAAGCGATAATGAGTGAGGAACCAAAAAGATTTAGGAACTCGGTGCGTAGAAAGTTTTTATCAAAAAAATAACTGTACAATGCCGCCACAAAAACAACTACCCATAATAAAGTTATCATTTTGCGGACCATTTCCCCTTTTTTCATTTTTCTATTATAGCTTTTTAGATTAATAAAAACACTGGCGTTTTGTTACAATAGAGAAATGTTTTTAGTTACTACTCACCTCTCGGAAATTCTTGAAAGCTCAGAAAAAGACCCTGTAATAATTTTCAAATATTCCAATCAGTGTGGTTCAAGCGAGAGGCTAAAAAAAGAACTGGAAGAAAAGATAAAAACAGGGAAAATAAAATATTCTATCTATCTTGTGACAGTACAAATTGAAAAGAATTTATCTGGAAAAATCGAAGGGTGGTTTCAAATTAAGCACGAGTCGCCTCAGATCCTCATCCTAAATAAGGGAAAGCTTACATACAGCGCTGACCATGGGGACATTGCCCTAGAAAGTTTCAAATATAATTAATGTGTTAAAATAGCCAAATGCCGAAATCTATAATATCTAAACTGGAAAAAAATAGTGTGGCAACTGTCATAATTATAGTTCTAATTTTGGCTTCAGTTGGGTTTGATGGCTTTCAATTTTACACCCTGCGCCAGAACAATATTTCCCTCCAAAATAATGCTGCAGAGATGAATGATAATCTAACGGCCATGTCAGCCTACCTCTCCAAAGAGAGATTCAATAATAAAAACCTAACTGAAGCACTGCAAAACGAACATGCCCAAAATAACTTTTTTCAAGGACAAATTGAACAAATTTCGAGTTCGGTTGGTATATTAGAAAAAATTACTAGCACCGACGCAGAACTTCTTAAAAAATACTCCAAAGTATACTTTCTTAATGAGAATTACGCCCCCAAGGCACTCATTACTATCGATCCAAAATATACATATCAAGGCAAATCTATGCAGTTTTTAACCCAGGCTTATCCATATCTACAAAGACTAATGGATGCAGCTTCTGCTGATGGGCTAAACTTAGAAGTTATTTCAGCTTTCCGTTCTTTTGGCACACAAGCAATACTTAAATCCAGTTATAAAGTAACTTATGGTGCAGGTACAGCCAATTCTTTTTCCGCGGACCAAGGCTATTCTGAGCATCAACTCGGAACAACTGTTGATTTTACCACCCTGAAGGTTGGCGCGACTTTTTCTGGCTTTGACAAAACACCCGAATACACCTGGCTCCTTAACAATGCCTATAAATACGGCTTTGAAATGTCTTATCCCAAGGAAAACACATACTATATTTTTGAGCCTTGGCACTTTCGATTTGTGGGCGTAACGCTAGCCACTAGACTGCACGATCAAAATGTATACTTCTACTCCCTAAACCAGCGGGATATTGATCAGTATTTAGTTAATCTATTTGATTAAACAAAAAACCGGGCGAGAGCCCGGCCTTTTGTTTTAATTCACAAAATTACATTTGCTTGCCTGCCATTGGATTACAGTTCATGCATCTAGTTTTGTGGGTAACCGCTTCGTATACCGCAGAAAGTCCGACAAGAACATACACAATCATTGCTAATTGAGAACCTAGTGCCTCAACTGGGTCGTAACCAAAGGCATGTAGCCCCCACTCTAGTCCTCCGATTATTAGGAGAACAAATGTAACCATGTGTAAACCTTTCATATTTAAAAAGTCAATTAATTAATAATTCTGACAGAATAATTATACCACTCCATAAATTAAAATCATGAAGGGCTGTGCATTACTCTAGATCTCTCTGTTACTCCTGTCCCCTATCTCATTATGTTGGCTGAAAATTACTTGCCTTACTTGTTCGGGACGCCTCACTGTATCCATAGCGAAGTCATAATTATCTTCACCAGCGGTTTGGACTTTGACATTGCCGAAATCTAACATGGTGGAAATAAAACCACGAACATCAATTGTAACATCCTGGATTTTGTCAAAACGTAAGTTAGAAATCCCCCGATCAAAGATTCTGCGTTGCTCAATGGCAATAATTCTCTTTTCGGTCACATACCAAACATCTAAATAGTACTTAGTCCAATCTACAAAAAAAGCAATCCACAAAAATAAGAGCCAAATAGTATAAAAGAATAAAAACAAAGCAGAAACATTACCTGGGATTTGGATTTTATTAACAATAGGAATAAAAATTCTTACAAAAACCAGGATTACGAAAGGAATAATCGCTGAAAAAAGTAAACTCAAGGCATAGCCTGCAAAAACAATCCAGTGCTTTCTCACTTCTAAAAGAACGTGCTCATCGGGATCAAGATGTAAGACGTCGTAGGACATTAGTAATAATGAATTGCTAGACCAGCGATAACAAACAAAATAACTGAAACAAAACTAAACAAAGTCTCGGCAATTAAAATCCCATGACTTCTCATACCGTAAGCCGACCAATGATAAAAAAGAACCATGCCGACGACTACATAAAAAAACAAAAACACCACTAAGATGCCTGATAGTACATATGAGTTAAAAAAAATAGAAAGTGGGATTGCTGGTAAGGGTAAAGCGGGGTTCATTAAATCTAATTATATTACAAGGTTTCGTTAAAAAGGTTTATTTGTCCACATCGTCTCTCAGAAGTAGCCCCTTTATGTACTTGCCCATAAAGAAATAGATAAGAAGAACGAGTGCAGTGATAGTAATTGTGAAATAAGCAATGTAATTAAACAAATTATCAATTTTTATATAGGATGCCCCCGCGTAGTAACCCAAAAGAAGCAGAACTAGTGTCTTTGGAGTTGTACCAATAAAGCTATAGGCAACAAACTCCAGGAAATTTACCCGCGCAATTCCGGCAGAGACCTGAACCGCACCGCCTATGCCGTGAGAGAATTTTGCTAAGAGAAAAGTTTTGCCTTTGTGATTTTTAAAATGCTTCTCCAAAAATGCCTCACTTTTTTCATTATAACCGATAAATTTGGTATATCTTTTTATCCAACGCCAATTTCGCCAATGCCGACCAATTGTGTAATAAAGGCAATCCCCAATCACGTCTGCAATGACCAGCAAGATAAAGACTATAAACGGGTTCAATACCCCCAGGTAAACAAGAAAACCGGAAATAAGAATAACAATTGGACCCTCGACAATCGCGACAGGGAAAATCAAAAAATACTTATAATGTTTCAAGAGAAAGAGCGCATTGGAAATACCGAACATTTCTAAATGATCGCAAGTTTAAGATCTTTTATCAACCGCTCTTTACTCCTTAACAAAAATTTGCTTTAATACTTGTACCGCCGCGGCGGCTTTTTAAATTTAGAACTGCATTAATTTTGAGATTTGGATGCAGTTCTAGGCGGACGAGAAAAAGGACTCGAGCCTTAGTTAGTGCTAAGGTGAGAGTCATTTTTTGAAGTCTAACAACGAAATGCGCCGAAGATCAAAATTAATACAATGGAGATAAGAAATATAGCTATCATTGCCCACGTAGACCACGGTAAAACAACCCTTACCGATGCTTTAATGCGCCAAACAGGTATGACAGAAGAGGGCGTAACCATGGACTCCAATGCGCTGGAATTAGAGCGTGGCATTACCATTTATGCCAAAAATACTTCGATTTATTACCCGCCAAAAAACTCCGGAAGAGAGGTTACTAAAATAAATATAGTTGATACACCGGGACACTCTGACTTCGGATCTGAAGTGGAACGAGTTTTACGCTCCATTGATACTGTTTTACTTTTGGTAGATGCGCAGGAGGGACCGATGCCCCAGACTAGATTTGTGCTTAAAAAATCTTTAGAGCTTGGTCTGAAGCCAATTGTTATCATAAATAAAATTGATAAACCTGCCGCAAGACCAGACGAAGTACACGAGATGGTACTGGAATTATTTCTAGAACTTGGAGCAAATGATGCGCAACTTGATTTCACAACTGTGTATGCCAATGGTCGAGATGGTATTGCTAAACTTAAATTAAATGATGAATCAAAAGATTTAACTCCACTACTTGAGACAATTCTAAAAGAAGTCCCGCCTGCCAAAGGTGATAAAAATTTGTCAGCCAGGCTTCAGCCTTTTAATTTAGCATATGATAATTTTTTGGGTCGTATGGCAATTTGTAGAGTTTATGAAGGTATACTGAGAAACGCTGACTCCGTATTTGTGAAACAAAAAGACGGGCAAATAACTCCTGGCAAGATTACAAAATTATTTAGTTTTGAAGGCACCAAAAGAGTGGAAGTTTCCGAAGCGGTTGCAGGAGACATTATTATGCTCGCAGGTTTACCAAATGTTTATATTGGTGAGACAATTTGCACAGACCAAAATGCCGAGCTCCTACCTTCTATAAACATTGATGAACCTACAATTTCTTTAAATTTCTTAGTAAATGATTCACCTTTCGCCGGAAGAGAAGGAAAATTTGTGACTGGTCGACAGATTAGGGAAAGACTAGAAAAAGAACTGGAAGTTAATGTTGGCCTGAAGATTGATTGGAACAATAATGAATACTTCACTGTATACGGCAGAGGTGAACTTCACATCGCTATATTACTTGAAAACATGCGTCGGGAAGGTTTTGAGTTACAGGTATCTCAACCACACGTTATTATAAAAGAAATAAACCAGAGTCCCCACGAGCCATTTGAGGAAGTCACAGTAGATGTATCTGATGAGTTAGCAAGTTCAATTATTTCCCGATTAACCGAAAGAAAGGGAATTCTTTTAAATGTAAAACAAGGTCACGGTGTGCAAAGACTTATTTTTGAAGTGCCAACTCGCGGTCTTCTGGGCTACCGTGGACAATTTATTGTAGATACCAAAGGGCAAGGTATTTTAGCTTCGAGATTTATTGAATTTAGACCCTTTGTTGGTGAAATAAGAAAAAACACATACGGCTCAATGGTGTCCATGGAAAAAGGTAAAGCCCTGGCTTATGCTTTAGATAACTTACAGCAAAGAGGCACGCTTTATATTGAGCCTGGCACGGAAGTTTACGAAGGTATGGTAATTGGCAATGTCTCTAAAGGTGATGATTTAACTGTAAATCCAACCAAAGGTAAACAACTAACCAACATGCGTGCTGCTGGATCGGATGATGGAATTTATTTGGCCGCTACTCTTAAATTAGACATTGAAAAGGCGATGGAGATAATGGCAGAAGATGAATATATTGAAATCACTCCAAAGTCTGTGCGATTGCGAAAAAAAGTTTTGAAAAAATAAGGAAAAGGCATTGGTTGCGACAGACTGCAACCAATGCCTTGAACCACCTACCGGGAAACAGAACGCCGGCAACCTGACCTCAGGCTGCCATGATTCCTTGTCCGGCTTGGCCAGCTGCGGAAATGGGGCGCGACGCTTCGTACATCGCCCCCCGAGAGCATGCCGACCAGAAGATGGCCTTGACTCTCTTCCTCCGCGGAGAGGTGCAGTGCGTCGAGAACCCTCGCCACTTCCTCTGGTTTTACCCGATGAGCAGCCCGGTTTTCCACCAGGCTTACAACTCGTTTCGAAACACCGGCACGTCCCGCCAGTTTTTCCTTGGTGATCTTGCGCCCGCCCCGGCTTTCCGAGACAAGCGCTGCGAGATACCTCAAAGCTACTACCCTACGCACGGGCCCTCCAATTCTGTCCCAGTGTTGGACTCTTATTACACTATAATCAGCAGAATAAAATAATCAACTATGATTTAAACCGACCAATTTTTGTTCTATTTATACTAAACGCCACCGCTTCAGTCTCCATTTTTTTTGCAAAATCAGAGACAAATTGTCTTATATAAAATCCGCTGGAGACTTTGATTTGAATCTTGTCTATAATAAACATCTCTTTTCTTCTATTCCCCAAATTTTTTTTCCAATCTGAAATTATTTCTTTCTGTCTAAAATCTCCTGATACCAATTTAATTTTTGAATTGATTTCATCTAATAACTGGGCCCCCAGGACCGACTTCCTCCCAATAAACTTGGTGCTAAAGATCTCAACTAAATGTTTAGGGGTCTTTATTTCATCTAACCTACCCTCTCTCGCCCAGTAAAACAAAGGCTTACCCCTTACTGTTTTGGATGAAAAAATAGGATATGCTTGTTCAAATTTTCCTTTAGATTTTTGCAGAAGATTTTTAATTTGAATTAAATTCGCGTTGAAATCCTGGTGCCCGGCAACTCTACCTAAAAGGTCGTGAGTATCCGTGCTTATTCCCCACAGAATCTGAAACTCATATGTTTTAGACAAATCTAAATATTTATCTTTTTCCTTCACTTTCTTGCCAGATAGAATCAGAAGCGCTCCTTCGGCCATAGGGTCTAAGCGACCAGCGTAAGTCATTTTTTCCTCCTTTAATTTTGGATTAGTTTTTTTGAACCTAGAAATTGCTTCTAGAGGGGTCTCACCTACCTTTTTATATATAAGATGAATTCCTTTAGTATTCGGCATGTTGAACCTTGAGCAAAAATAATGTCTTGTTAAAATACCCAAATTTTGATACGAAAATCGTCAAGCTTGACGAGGCATATGTAGATATTCCAAGGAGAGATTGACGATTTGCAGTAAAAATTTGGGTATTTTAACAGACACATTTGTATTTCAATATAACTTATTTTTGCGAGAGGTTCATGTTACAATAGCGAATATGTCAGGAAAATCCAAATTATCTACTGAAAGTTATAAAGGAGTGCGAGATTTTTATCCAGAGGATCTGTTCGTAGAGGAACACATTTTCAAGATCTGGAAAGACGTAGTTGAAAGTTTTGGATATCAAAAATACGACGCTTCGATTTTGGAACCAGCTGAACTTTATAAAGCTAAAAGTGGCGAAGAAATTGTAAACGAGCAAACTTATACTTTTACTGACCGTGGAGGTCGTGAAGTTACCTTACGCCCCGAAATGACCCCGACGGTTGCAAGAATGGTCGCGGCAAAAGAAAAAGAGCTAACTTTTCCTCTGCGCTGGTATTCTATCCCAAATCTTTTCCGCTATGAAAAGCCTCAAAAAGGCAGACTGCGAGAACACTGGCAATTAAATGTGGATTTGTTCGGCGTCGACTCGATTGAAGCAGACGCAGAAATAATCACGGTTGCCTACCAAATAATGAAAAAATTTGGTGCCAAGGATGAAGATTTTGTTCTTAAGGTAAACAATCGAAAAATTATAAATCAGCTTTATGCGAAATTTGATTTGAACGAAGAACAATCATACAGTGTGTCCAAGATTATTGATAAGAAAGAAAAAATTTCCAAAGATGCGTTCGTCACTTCCCTTTCCGAAATTATTGGTGAGAAAGCAAAGGACTTTGCTCTGCTACTTGAATCAGATGAAAAATTACTTGATTTTCTGGGAAAAAATGTAGACTCAGACACTTTGATCTCATTGATAGAGAAGTTAAATAATTCAGGGATAAAAAATGTAGTCTTCGATCCAAATTTGATGCGGGGATTTGATTATTACACTTCTATAGTATTTGAAGTCTTTGACACTAATCCGGAAAATCGTAGGTCTGTTTTTGGCGGAGGTAGGTATGATGATCTCTTGGATATTTTTGGGGCCAGAAAAATTCCCGCAGTTGGCTTCGGTGCAGGAGATGTAACCATGAGAGATTTTATAGAAACACGTAAACTTCTGCCGACATATAAGGCTGAAAATGTGAGAATAGTTCTGACAGATGAAAAATATAGAGAGCAAGCAGATAAGTTGGCTGTAGAAATTCGCAGTTACGGAGGGACAGGCCCGACAGCTAGTATCGATATTAGTGGTAAAAAACTAGCCGACCAAATTAGACTGGCCGATAAACAGCGTGTTTCTTCAATTATAGCTATTGGTGAAAACGAAGTCTCAGCCAACACATATAAAGTAAAAAATATGGCAAACGGTGAAGAAAAAGAGGCTAAAACCCCCGAGGAGGTTGCAAAGATTGTAAAAGAGAATGCGCAAGGTAGTATTTGATATTGAAACAAAAAATATTTTTCAAGATGTTGGCTCAAATAATCCAGCGGATTTAGATATTGCTGTAGTTGGAATTTATGATTACGAGACTGATAAGTATCTCTCTTTTACCGAGGAAGAATTTCCTAAAATGTGGCCGTATTTTGACAGAGCAGACATGTTAGTAACTTTCACTGGCGATCATTTTGATATCCCCCTTTTAAATAAATACTACAAAAAAGCAGGTAGAGGTGATTTAACATCTAAAAAATCAATGGATGTGCTGACTGAAATTAAAAAGCAATACGGGCGCAGGATGAAGCTGGATCAATTGGCCGAAGGTACATTTGGCATAAATAAAAGCGGTAGTGGGTTTGATGCGATTGTTTGGTGGCGGACCGGTAGGTTAGAAGAGATAAGAAAATATTGCCTAGATGACGTTAAAATAACCAGGGATATCTACGAATTTGCTATGAAAAATAAAAAATTGATGTTTAAAGAAGGACCTTTTGTAAAAGAAATAAAGCTAGACACTAAGCATTGGGACCCTGTTCAAGAAATGAAAACTGG
>CAZQKP010000005.1:0-1693 GCA_964594005.1 uncultured Candidatus Saccharibacteria bacterium | reverse complement strand
ATGGAATAAATAAACACTATCACACTCCGCCGTTGACGTCAAGCAGTTTAAATTATGCAAGTTAGAATATTAAAAATATGGCTAGAAATAAGACTATTCTGTAGTATATGAATAAATTAAGATCACGTCTTCTTAAGTATTTAATGAGAAATTGAATTGAAATTAGACCGACTATAAATGCGGCTATCGAGCCAAATAAAAGCGGTAAACCAAGGCCAGAGGAAACCAAATCCCCTCTTATCTCAAATAGTTTCTTTAAACCAGAGCCCAAAAGTATTGGAACAGATAGAAGAAAACTAAACCTCACCGCTTCATCTCGGGAAAGTCCCGAAAAAAGTCCCCCGGAAATAGTTGCGCCCGAGCGAGAGACACCCGGCACCAAGGCCAAGCACTGGAAAAATCCTATGATTATTCCTTTGCTTAAAGTTAAAATTTTATTTTCAGAACTAAATCTCTGGGCAAGCCACATAAGTACACTTCCAGCCAAAAGAGCCCACGCAACCAGGTGAACATCCCGAAAAATCGTTTCCATTTTCTTCTCTAGAAGCAATCCGGCAATAACAGCTGGAACCGTGCCTATAATAATTGAGGCCAGAAGAACTCTCTCTTTTTGTTCCAATGGTTTTCTCAAAACCCAAGCAAAAAATGAGTTAATTAACCTTAAAATATCACTCCAGAAGTAAGCAACCAAGGCTAAAGCTGTGGCCAATTGTAAAACCGCATCAAATGATAGGCCGTAGGAGTTATTTATACCCAAGAATTGCCTCGCAATTATAAGATGCCCGGTTGAGGAAACTGGAATAAACTCGGTTGCTCCTTCTATGATACCTAAGATAATTGCTGATAGGATACCCATAAGATATAATTCTATCATAAGAATCTTGTCGAATAATATTTTGAAGAGAGACTAGTGAGCGCGACGGCGCGAACTCAAGCAAAATTCTAGCAAGAATTTATGCGTGTCTCTATGAGAAATATTATGAGAAAAAGATTCTCAATATTATGATTGAAAAACTGTCCCTACCCATCGCAATAGTCGTAGCCGGCGGAATTATTGGTGGTGCTTTATATTATTCTAATATCCGAGGGGCAAGAGAGATTGCTCAAGTTAAATCTTTGCCTCCGACAGCAACTGCTGACAGTAAAATAAGGCCTATAACTAGCGAAGACCATATATTAGGTGATCCAAATGCGCCAGTAGTTATAGTGGAGTACTCGGATTTGGAATGTCCATATTGTAAAGAATTTCAATCAACCTTAAGAAGACTCATGGATGAATATGGCAAGGCCGGCAAGGTGGCCTGGGTTTATCGCCATTTCCCTATTACTGACCTCCATAAAAAAGCTGAGAACGAGGCAGAAGCAAGCGAGTGCGCCTTCGAACTTGGAGGTAATAGTAAATTTTGGGAATACATAAATATGGTTTATGACACTACCAATTCCAACGACAGTTTAGATCCTGCACAACTTCCATTAATTGCGGGCAGAATCGGGCTTAAGGTAAATGATTTTAAAACTTGTCTTGCAAGCGGCAGATACGCCCAAAAGGTTAAAGCAGACTACGATGATGCAATAAAAAGTGGTGGCCAAGGCACACCCCACTCAGTTTTTGTTTCAGCGAATGGTACCCAGACCCCGATTGATGGTGATTGGCCATATGATGATTTAAAACAAGTTGTTGATGCACTGTTGA
>CAZQKP010000004.1:11065-20798 GCA_964594005.1 uncultured Candidatus Saccharibacteria bacterium | reverse complement strand
GCACAAAGATTTCTACTCTGTCTTAAAACGTGGTGGTTTTTCTATGTTAAAATTTAATAATGCATTCTCATTACAAAAAATTAGTTGGGATGATAATTTTGTCTTTTGTTGCTATGTATTTTCTCATGTTTGCCATGGTCAATGTGTGGAACAATGTTTTTATAGGCATAAATCAGTTTTACATGGCAGGGCTTATGACTTTTGCGATGGTTTTAATAGAGATAATTATTATGGGTTCAATGTATGGAAATAAGAAAATAAACTCCGTTATTTTCTTAGTAAGCTTAATTGCTTTAGTCGGTTTCTGGTCAGCCATAAGAAATCAAACTGCGATTGGAGATAAGGAATTTTTAAAATCAATGATCCCCCACCATGGCGGAGCCATACTTATGTGTAGTGAGGCAAAGTTAAGTGACCCGGATATAATAAAACTTTGTCAGAATATAATAAAAGGTCAACAAAGTGAGATTGATTTTATGAAACAGAAGCTTAATCAAATAAAATAAATGACATATCCAGAATTTGTACAAGAACTAATAAATCGATTTGGAGAAGAGAAAGGGATTTTAATGGCTTTGCGTGCCGAAGTTGGGTTTTTAAGACGTTTTATTGAAAAACAAAACTTGCTGGATTACAAAAAGGAACAAGAAGTGATGATTAAAGATTTCTTAGAAAGACATCCGAAAGGGCATCAAACGAGACATCACTAATTTTTTCTAATTCCACCCTTATTTTAAGGTGTTTTTTGCTCACCTCCTGACTTGACTTTTGTATTTTCTATGATAGAATCTGGCCTAGAGAAGAGCCGACAATCCGTTGGCTTTACGTAAATTGACGTTTGAGAAAGGACGGAAAGAGATGAGATCCGCTCCATTGTGGATCACAATTAAGTGGGCGCTCATTGCGTTCATTGTGATCCTTGCCGCCTTCGTGGTGTACAGCAATCTGCCCTGGCATGTCCAGAGGATGATTGCTGACACACTCACGAGGTTCACTTCGTGGGCACGTGGAATCCTCCTGCCCAAGTTTCGTCGGCCGCGTTTTCATTTCCGACGAAAAAAAGCAACCCCGCCAAGTCCCCCACAATGGCAGGTAGTGGTGCCAGCAGCACCAATCCAGCCACCTGTGGGTGGGACACAACCCCCACAAGTCGATCCTCAGCCCCCCACACCGAAAAGAGGGTGGCTCGTTATCCTCCTCTTTTCCCTCATCTCTGTCGTGTACGTCTCCATCATCTGGTTGGGACGAAAGTACACACAAGATGACGGTGTAAATTGGCAGATAGTCGGCTTCGTAGCGATAACCTGCCACTTCGCAGGTAGCTTCAGAGTGGTATCCGCACAGGAACAGGCAATCCTTATTCTGTGGGGAATCATTCTGCGGCGACTCGGTTCGGGACCGAAGTTCGCGCCTTGGCCGATGTATATCATCAGAGCTCCGAAGACCTCCATCAAGGTGGACTTCGGAACTTTGAGTTCGGATGACGCGGCACGAATAAGGCAGTCGGCAGATTCCATTACGTGGTATGTGATGGAGGAGCCGATAAGGATAAACTTCGGCGACATCAACTCTACGACATCGGATCAGTTATCCGACGATGAGAGAAAACGGTTCCTCAACGACCCGTATTCAAATCGTCTGACGACTGATCCCCACCTCTACTTCATCTTCAGGGTCAACGACCTCTGGCGCATGTGGGAAGAGGTTGGTGGGGTCGAAGAAGCGATCGATCGAATCAAGGACACCTGCGTGACAGCGCTATCAGAAGAAGCGGGGCAGACATTCGTTGCACGAGCAGTAACGCAGATCAAGGAGATGAGCAAGATACTTCTCGAGAGAGTCGAGGACTTGGTCGGCGATCCAGAGGCGCGCCTAAGAGCCCGCCTCGCAGGCACAAAGGAGCCACGTTCGTGGGGAGTCGATATTCTTGAAGGCAGAATCAAGGATCTCGGTACCCCACGACGAACCAACGAGGCGACAGCCGATCGCGCGGCCTCCGTGGCACGGGCGGACGGTGAAGCAACGGCAGCGAAACTCCGCGCGGAAGGAGAAAAACAGAGAATCATCAGTACATCCGAGGGTGACAAGCAGCGTATTATCAACATCGGTGATGGTGAAGCGGCTGCAATTGCCGCTCGGGGCAAAGCCCTCGAAGATTCTCCTGGTGCCCAGCTTGCGCTTCGAGTCGACGCTTTCCAGGCTGGGCTCGAAAAAGGCAGAGTCGTTCTCATGCCGGCAGATATGTCACTCATGTCAGGTGTCCTCGCCGCAAAAGAGGCAATGGACACTCTGGCAGGGGGGAATAAGCCGCCGGTGGGAGGGAGAACCCAACCAAACCCGCCCTCTCAGAGCAATACGTAGTTCGTTGAGACCCCCACCGCGTCAGGCGTTGGGGGTCTTTACAATATTATTTTAATATGATATAATAGAAGAAGGAGGTTTTTTACATGACAGGAACGGCCATAACAGTCGGGTTGAGTGTGATCCTCGTCGCGCTTGCGTTAGTGCTCAAGCGCAATCAGTGGGCGCCCGGGCTCACAAGGTCCTTGAGGGCATACCGCCAGCAGGTTTCCGCCTGGCGTACCAGACGCCGAAACGCGCGCAATGCTCAGGGAGCACAGGCGCAGCCCCAACTCAGGCGGGTACCACAGAGAATGTCGGGTTGGAAGAAAGCAATCGTTCCGGCGATATTCTCCTTCCTGCTGGCGCTTCTCCTTTTCTGGGGCTTGAGATCTTGGTTCGGTCCAAGTGAGGAGAAGGTTGCGAACACAAACGCAGCCGTCTCGTCGACACAGGTCACACCGCCGCCGAACAACACTGACCAGGTGACGCAGGTCGTAACGGCGCCACCGAAGAACCAGGAGCCGAGCGAGCGCATCTTCACTCACCAAGGTGTGACCATCGTCGCGAACGAAGACATCTTCGTTTACGACGACGAGATGCACGAGCACAAGTGGGGCGCGGGGATTCACTGCCACGACAACCTGCCCCAAAGTCGATGGAATCGGTTCAAGTCGCAATCGGATCAAGAAGTTCAAGTGCGACTGTCCCCTTACATCGCCAACCCCTGTCGGTAGGAGTAACTGTACCGAAGTACATTCATATAGCCCCCCTGCATACGTGCGGGGGGGATTCGTTTTATACAAACTAAGGCTTTAGAAAAGGTGCCGCGAGCGGTGAAATATCACTAGGGGCGACGCCGAAAGTAAGTAAAGTAAACTGGATTAGACCGTATACTGAAAACATTACTATCATTCCTACAATACTCCACATTATTGCATTACGAGCTTCAATTCTATCCTTATCCGCTGAATCCATCCTCAAAAACCTAACTACGCTGTAGAAAAAATAGACAAAAGCAATAGCAAAACCAAGAGTAATTATAGGATTAAGTATCAGGCTATTTACCCTATAGAGAAACTGAGTAATTGTCACAGAAAACTAAATTATTGGCTAGGCAGTTTAGGTAAAGAAACTTGAGTGTTGTTTAGACCAAGTGTGCCAGCTAAGAAGTTAATCAAGCCGTAAACAGAGATCATAACGAATAATGCAACTACACCCCAGATCATGATACTTCTACCTTCTGCGGCAGCTTTAGGGTCGCCAGCTGATCGAATGTATTTGATAAGACCCCAGAAGAAGTAAATTATAGCCAAACCGAACAAAACTGGAATAACTCTGTCGAGCACTGCCTTGAAACTATCAACTAATTGGGCTAGCCCACTTAAGTTGGTAGTCTGAGCCAAAGCAAAGACTGGACTTAGAGCCAAAAACCAATAAACAAATTTTTTCATCATACGTTAATGTAAATAACCTGTAATGGAGATATTATATATTAAAAAGGATAAATAACAAGTATTGTGTGGATAATTAAGGACCAAAAATACCACTGAAATCACCACCCGGAGTTATCCCAACTAAACCCCCAATAAAATAAAGAATTCCATATATTGAGATAAAAACAAACAAAGCTACAAGGCCCCAAATAATCTTTTTCTGCCCTTCTGCCCTGGTCTTATCATTACCTGCATCATGCAGAATAAATTGGGCAACCCCCCAAAAAAAATAAACCATGCTTAACCCGAACATAACTGGCACCAATGCAGAGAGAATTTTTTGGAATGAGGCAAGAAGTCCCATTGCCCCAGATAGTGGTTGACCTCCAGATGTAAGCTGTTGTGCAAGAACTATAATTGGAAACAGATATGCAATTATTAATATGTATTTTGTATTTTTCATAATTATGGACAAGGGGGAGTCCCACCTGTGCTTAAATATGGTAAACAAGTAGAAGTACCTATACCCAGATCAGTTGATATAAAGCTGGTAATTGTTCTAAAAGTGAGAAGGATAAATAATGCTAAAACTCCCCACAGCATGTAATTTTGTCCTTCTTGCCTGCCCTTCTCGTTACCAGCATTTAAAATAAATTTAGAAAGCCCCCAAAAAAACAATATAAACGCTAAAGAAAACAGAATCGGAATAAGTGCGCCGATTAAACTCACCACATAGGCCACAGTTTGAGCAAATGTACTACCCGTAAGAGACCAGGCTAAGGCAAAAGATGGCACAAAAAATAAAAAAATAATTTTGTAATTCTTTTTCATTATGGACAGGGGGTAGTCGCAATTACTCCGCAAACTGTAGTCTGGATCACAGATGAAATCCCGGCGGCACCCAGTAATATCCCAGCGCCAATTAAGGCCCAGAGGAGCCTCTGATGTGCCTCCTCGATTTTTTTAGAATTACCCCGAGCAGTGACGTAGCTAAATCCAGCCCAAATAATATATATAACTACCACAATAGCCGCGATAGGCATGACTATATTATTTAGGATAAGTTTAAGTAGAGCCGTCAAAGTATTAGCTCCGGCCAGAGGATTGGGTATTTGACCACTGCCACCAGGAGGCGTGCCTTGGGCCAACAAGAGAGTCGGGGCAAAATAAATTAGATATTTAATTCTATCAATCACTTTCATAATTATATCAAATTTTGAATGCCTGGTTTAAGCAGAGCTGTGGTAATTAATTTAACTATAAGCCACGCTCCCAAAATAATAGCAATACCTATCGCTGCCTTTAAAAGAGTCTGATTAGCCTCAGATCTTTTGGAAGCATTCGCGCCCGATGTCATATATTTAAAACCTGCCACTGCAATTACAACCACTGAAAATATCAAAGCAAAAACAGTACCGAAGTTAACCACATTCTTTACTTCGCTGATTAGATCAGCGAAGGTGCAATCCCCCGGGAGACTCCCTTTACATATCCACGTCAAACCACTAGCACCAGTTTTTGGCTCAGAAGGAGGGGTGCCTTGTGCATGAATAAAAAAAGGCAGGAGAATAAATACTAGCACTAGAAAAAAGAAAGAGATGTTTATTTTTTTCTTTATCTGAATCATAACTGATTAGTTAATTCTGCATCAGCTCTCTGGATTGCTTCGGAGACCCTCAAATTGCCGCTAGTTACTCCCTCAATCATATCACGAAAACTATTGGCGCTAGCTTGGGGATCAGGGTCAAGCCAAGATCTCGCTATTAAAGCGGAATTATAGAAAACTACTCTAAAAGCATCTGGTGGTTTATTAGCTAAAAGATCACGACGAACTGGCGGCAAGTTGGTTAATGCCTCTAGGGCAGTCTGCGCGGCAGGTTCAGTTAAGGATGTGACGAGAACATACGCCCCAGCGATTTGTCTGGATTGCTTAACAATGGAGACCCCGTACATGTGAGCATAGACTGTATTTTTTGGGGCATCCCTTATTTGTGGCACCATAGTCACATCAAAATTTAAGTTAGGATTTTTTTGCTGAATTCCAAAAATTTCGCTGGCAAAACCAAGATACATGGACAAATTGCCCGAGAGAAAAAAGGTGAGCGAACTTGGCAGAGATCTATTCCAGGTGAAATTGGCTGCGGTTGGATTGGAAAATTGGGTATAAAAATTTAGCGCTGAATCAGCTGGCTTTACTGCATAGTTAAACTGCTGACTCAATTGCGAAACTACTCCATCCTTGGTTCGAGTAGTTATGGGCGTCCCAGCTTGTAAAAGTAACATAGCAAGAATTTCTTTGGCACTATTTATGTTGCGTGACTCACCCAAAGCAATGGTGGATACAAGAACATTGCCCGAAGTGTCTTTTTTCGTAATTTTATTTAAAACTGGATTAATTTCATCCCAATATTTTGGTACTTGGGCAATCGCCACATTTGAAAACATATCTCTGTTCCAATACATAACCATTGGGTCTACTATGAATGGCAAGCCGATTGCCCCATCAGAGGTTAGATACAACTCTCCCCCCTGGATAAATGTGTCTTGAAAAGTTCTCTGGGTGTAATTTGCATAAGGAATTACAAAAAGTTTATTGCGTTCTTTATATAAATATTCGTCCCGCATTATAACAACATCTGGGCCATTACCTTCGGCCAAGGTTTCGGTAAATTCTTGATCAAATGCTAGAGGATCTTTTTGGACATACTCCACTTTGATTTTTTTATTGGCAAAAGTAGAGGAAGCCTTATATGCAACCTGAAATTGTTCAATTGGGATAGTGCCCCAAACTACCAGGCTGGATTCCCCCGCCGAACTGGTTTTGGAAATTGCAAATAAAATAAGCCCGATTACAATACTGGCCGCAAATACTCCGGTAACTATTATTTTAAATGTGCTGGTACTTGTATCGTTCATATTAGAGCTTCTTAAAAATCATTCCGTAATGATGACTCCCCGCCGCTACCTCGCGATCTAAACTAAAACCACCTTTTTCAAATAAATTTTGAGCCATCACTTTGGTAACCACCATCTCTGGTTTTGGTCCAATCCCCCCGAAAGAATCCTCCCACTCTACAACTAGAATTCGGCCTCCTGGTTTTAAAATTCTTTTAGCTTCTTTGATTACCGAATCTTTATTTTCAAGTTGAAACAAAAGATTACACATCATAACCAGATCCACACAAGAATCCTTTAGCTGGGTGCCGTTTTGCTTTTCAATATCGCCCCAGACTATCTCAACATTATACAGTGCCTGATGCACCGCCTCATTTTTTAATTTAGAAAGAAGATCTTTTTGAACATCAATCGCATAAACCCGTCCAGTAGCCATAAGAGCCTTTGCGGCCTGCAGTGTAAATTGACCAGCGCCCGACCCAAAATCGGCAATATCCATGCCGGGATGAATTTCAGATTGCTCAATTATTCTGACAGGGTCAGAGAACATACTTATTATTATAGTATGAAAAAACTTCACTTACAGCTAAGTTTTCAACAAAACAAAAAATTAGAGACAAATAAGGGACGCGATGCGATCCCCCTCGCGTAATTTCATAATCCTAACCCCTTGAGTCTGTCTGCCGTGAACAGGAATCTCTTTGGCATCCACCCTGATGACTTGAGACTTTTTGGAAATTGCCACGATTTCACCTTGGCCCTCTGTAAAAACTTTGGCGGAAATCAAATCCCCTGTTTTTGCATTTACCTTGGCAGTTTTTATACCAGAACCGCCGCGATTTTGAACCTTGTATTCGTCTATATCTGTACATTTGCCATAACCGTTTGCAGAAATAACCATTATGGTTGCATTATTTAATTCATTTGGCACAACTTCGGCGGAAATTACTTGATCGCCCTTCTTTAATTTAATTGCCCAAACGCCCATTGCAGTTCGGCCCATCTCCCGAATATCGGCTTCCTTAAAATGAATTGATTGACCTTTTGCAGTTACAACCATGACCGTATCTTTTTTCCTTACAATGTTGGCTGAAATTAAAGCATCCCCTTCTTCGAGTTTAATCGCAATAATTCCGGATATTCTTACGTCCTCAAAACTTTTTGTCGCAACTTTTTTAGAAACTCCGTTTTTAGTCACCATCATCACCGAGCTCTCCGAACCCTTAACTTGTTTTGGCACAGGTAAAATAGAAGTAATTTTTTCCTCCCCTGAAAGCGGCAAGAAATTTACAATCGATTTGCCCTTGGTTGCGCGGCGGCCTTCTGGGATATCATACATCTTGGTTTGATAAACCTTACCTTTGTTGGTAAAGAAAAGAAGGTCACTGTGAGTCGAAGTAATGAGAAGACTTGTCACAAAATCTTCTTCTTTAGTATCTAAATCAACCACCCCTACACCGCCACGTTTTTGTTTTCTAAATTCATCTGGATTTGTTCTCTTTATATAACCTCCAGCAGTTAAAACCAGGGCATTTTCCTCATCTGGGATTAAATCTTCTTGTGACAGAATCGTGGCACCACCTTTTACAATCTTGGTGCGCCTTTCATCGCCATATTTTTCTTTTATCTCTTGCGATTCTTTTTTTACAATGCCAAGAATTTTTTTAGGTGATGCCAAAATACTTTTACACTCCTCAATAAACTCTTGCACAGTTTTCAATTCATCTTCAATTTTCTTTCTCTCTAAGCCTGCCAAACGCGAAAGTTTCATTTCTAGAATCGCACTCGCTTGAATAGCCGAGAATTTAAACTGTGCCATCAAATTCTTATGAGCCTCAGGTGTATCTTTGGAACTTTTGATCAGTTTTATGATTGCATCAATATGATCCAGTGCTTTCTTGAGGCCGAGTAAAATATGCTCTCTTTCTTCTGCTTTCTTTAGATCATATTCTGTTCTTCGCTTAATAACTGTAATTCGGTGAGACAGAAATTCTTCTAGAATCCCCTTAAGTGACATCGTCTCTGGTACACCGTTAATAAGTGCCACCATATTGTAATGGAATGTATCCTCCAGCTGAGTGTGTTTGTATAAATAGTTAAGAACTGTTTGAGGATGAGCGGAAGATTTTAAGTCAATTACAATTCGAATATCTTTGGCTGATTCATCGCGCACATCTTTTATTTCAATTTTTTTATCCCGATAAAGTTCCGCGATTTTAACTAAAAGGTCAGCCTTATTTACTCGAAAAGGAATAGAAGAAATAATAATTTGATAATTTCCCGCCTTATTCTCCACGATTTCTGCTACACCTCGCACCACTACTGGTCCCTTGCCGTTTGCATAAGCGTGATTTATATCTTTTTGGTTAAAGGCAATTGCGCCTACTGGGAAATCTGGGCCTTTCACAAATTGAAGCAAATCTTCTGTCGCGGCATCCTTGTTATCCGCCAAATGAATCACTGCATCCATAACTTCGTTTAGATTGTGCGGCGGAATATTGGTTGCCATACCGACCGCAATGCCGAGTGTGCCGTTTAAAAGCAGATTTGGTACAGCAGTTGGTAAAACTTTCGGCTCTTTTTTGGTACCATCGTAGTTTGGAATAAAATCAACTGTTTCTTTTTCGATATCCCGTAATAATTCCGAGGCAAGTTTAGACATTTTTGCTTCTGTATATCGATAAGCCGCCGCATTATCTCCATCAATTGAACCGAAGTTGCCTTGACCTGTAATTAATGGGTAACGCATAGTAAAATCTTGCGCCATTTTTACCATGGAGTCATACACAGCTACGTCGCCGTGCGGGTGATAATCTCCAATCACTGCACCTACTACTGTTGCCGACTTGCGTGTCTTCGCTCCCGAAGTTAAACCTTCTTGATGCATCGCGTAAAGAATTCGTCTATGAACTGGCTTCAAACCATCTCGTACATCAGGGAGCGCCCGATCAGTAATAACCGACATCGCATAATCAATGAAGGAGGCCTTCATTTCATCCGTAATTTCTTGAGAAATTACATTCATTTGGAGGGGTGATTTGATTTCTTCTGCGTCTTTTTTA
>CAZQKP010000004.1:1695-10965 GCA_964594005.1 uncultured Candidatus Saccharibacteria bacterium | reverse complement strand
TAAACAACCTCCAGAACCACCACGTCTCCCTCCTTACCTTCCAAATCCTTTTTCTTAACGGTTAGCTTGTCGACTGGCTTGGTGCCTTCTTCCCCGGCTTCCTTTAGAAAATTTTTAAGAGCATTCTTATCACCCACTTCACCAAAATGCCCCGGAATAATAATTGACGGTTCAAATTGCACAGCTAATTTTTGAGCCGCTGCTGCGTCCAAGACCCCGTCCCCACCAATAGGTGTAAATAAAATATCCACACCATCAATTTCTTCTTTGGATTCAGATTTTAAATCTTTCTCTGATAAAGCGCCCAGGAAACAAAGATCCATCCCCTCGAGGGAAACCTTATATATAGTATTGATTTTTTCTTCGCCACCATATTTTGACTTAGAAGCAATACCTTTTATGAAAACTCCCGAAACTTCATATTCTCCTGGACCATTAATTAAAAAAGATTCTTTGTCCCCCCGTGAAGTTGTTTCTGCGCCATTATGCTCGAGTGAATTTAGAGAAACTAAAGTTATGTCTGCACCAAATCTAGAATTTTTATATTTAGAATCTTTGGAAACTGGATTAACCGCAATAGTCGTGTTGCCAAATGTAATTTTGAAGTAATCCACGCCGTGATATGTAATAACCATCCCGTTAGAAGTAGGGAATCAACATATTTCCATGTGATCCCTACAAATTTTAAAGTTAAATAATATTTATCTCGCTTATTGATTCCCGCGACTTTTAACGGGACCATGTCCACAGTGTATCAAGAAAAAAATTAAACTCAAATTAAATCATTTGACATAATGACAAAAATATGTGAGTATTAGAAGTAGAGAGGAGACCAGATGGCAAAAGAAGATCGCGGCTTTGCTTCCATGAAACCGGAAAAACAGAGAGAGATCGCTTCCAAAGGCGGTAGAGCGGCCCACGAAAAGGGCACCGCCCACGAGTGGGATGCGGACGAGTCCCGCGAGGCAGGGCGCAAGGGTGGAATGGCCAGCCAGAGACGCCGGAGGGAACAGGGCCTGCCGGCGTGGATCCGGAGAAAGAAGTAGAGTCATACCGGGGCGGCGTGCAACGTGCACGCCGCTTTCATTTGCAAAATTTTAATACAAGAAAAGGTTCGACTCGGAGAGCGTCTAGCCTTCCCTTGTCGAACCCTAGTTGAACTCGCCACCAGACATCTGCGCCATGGCGACCGCCGTCGCCTCGCCCACCCGCTCGCCGAGATGCGTCGTGATCCATACAAGATCGCGACCCATGGCGAGATTCGCCACCTCTTCTGCGAGCGGCGTGCCCTTGAGAACCTCTCTCAGAATGGCGCGCCGGTCCACCACCGGCAACCTTGTCCAAGTACGACGCTCGATTTCCGCGAACTCCATCATGTTCAGCATGACCTATCTCCCTGTGATAATTATGTACTATTAATTATACTATGTCAAGCTATCCAAAATTCACCATTTCTGTATACTTATCCTCGTATTTTATTAGCCGTTTTTGGTGATAAACCCCCCACCTTCTCCAGCAATTTAACTGCTAGAGAAAAAAGGACTTCTTAATTGACTCTGATTACGAAAGGGAAAGGAGCCTGAAGGTGGGGGGCCGCTAAAAACAAAATACTCATGGCAAAAGCCGTTTTAGACCCAACGAAAGTTGGAGAGGAAGAGCGAGAAGAGATCGAGGAGACTAAAGCCGAGGACCTCATGGCTCATGTTTTAAATACCAGCCCAACTCCCCCGTCTATCGACGATGTAGTGGAGGGTAAAGTTATTGGTGTTGAAAAAGCCAAACTTTTTATTGATATTCCGCCATTCGGTACTGGAATTATTTTTGGTCGGGAATTTATAAATGCTCGCGACATTATTAAAAAAATAAATGTCGGCGATACTGTCGCAGGTAAGGTTATTGGCATATCAAACAAGGACGGCTATATTGAAATTTCCCTTAAGGAAGCTCGCCAGGCTCTCATTTGGGCTGAAGCAGAAGACGCAATTCGAGATAAAAAAATATTTGAACTACCAGTCCAAGAAGCCAACAAGGGCGGACTTATTCTTACTTGGCAAGGTATTACTGGCTTTTTACCAGCTTCCCAATTAAAAACCGAACACTACCCTCGCGTAGCTGACGGCGACAAAGACAGAATTCTAGAAGAATTGAAAAAGCTGGTTGGTCAGAAAATTTCCGTTGCAATTATTGGCGCCTCACCAAAGGAGGGCAAACTAATTTTCTCCGAAAAGAATCCAGAGCAGAAAAACAAAGACTACATTATTGGCAAGTACGCTCTGGGAGATGAAGTTACTGGCGAAGTCACTGGCATGGTTGATTTTGGGGTCTTCGTAAAGCTGGAAGAGGGTTTGGAGGGGTTAGTTCACATCTCTGAAATTGATTGGGCTTTGGTAGAAAATCCAAAATTACTTTTCCATATTGGCGAAAAAGTAAAGGTTAAAATTATTGAAATAAAGGACGGCAAAATTTCCCTCTCTATTAAAGCTCTCAAAGAAAATCCTTGGAAAGATGCAGAGAAGAAATACAAAAAAGATGATGTAGTGGATGCGGTAGTGATTAAGTTTAACAAACACGGCGCCCTCGCTTCAATTGAAGAAGGCATTGCTGGACTAGTTCATATATCCGAGTTTGGCAGTGATCAGATAATGCACGACAAACTGGAATTAGGTAAAAACTACAAGTTTAAAATTACAATGTTTGATCCGAAAGAACAGAAGATGACACTTAGTTTTGTTAGCTAGTTATTATTTCAGAAATTAGGATAACAACTTGAGCGCGCGATCTGTAATAAATCGCGCGCTCGTGGCGTCAGCCGTCAATGTGAAGACGGTCATGCTCGGGTGAGCCGGGCAGGGGCGGGCTGACACGCATGTCGAGACCCTCTTGCTCGCCCAACTTTGGCTGTGGCGAGGTGTCCAAGTCAGCTTGCGAAGTACCGGCCACTATCCGAGCCTCAGCATCTCTGAGATCAGCCCGGTCTTTCTTCTCCTGAAGACTTTGAAGAACGCGGAGACCTAATTCAATGTGGCCGAAGAGTTCGAGGTATGGGATTACCTCCTCCTCCCAGATGCAGAGAACCAGGACAAGACCCTCAGTGATCTCGAGGTCAATCATGAGTTCACCGATCGCCTCAAGCCGGGCGAAATTCTTTGCCGCCAAGCCACGACGTAGATGAGCAACGAGAACCTCACTCAGTCTTTGATCAGACCGACGATAGCCGTCAGACATAGAGCCTCTCTTTCCAGAACTACCCTAGCACATCAATTAAAATTAGTCATCATCCTTTGCAAACCCTCAGAAACGAAAATTTCTAGTGCTTCATTTATTTTTTTAGATAATTTTTTGAGTTGAATTATTTCATCCGGCTTCCACTTACCCATTATGACTTTGGTGACTGCTGCCTCACCTTTAGGTTTTTTTATTTTACCGCTTGGAGTTATCGGAGAAATACCAACACGAATGCGGACAAATTTCTCAGTTTTAAGTGCTTTTATTATCGACTCCAAACCTCGATGCCCACCGGAGGATTTATTAAATGAAATTTTTATTGTGCCAAAAGGCAAATCTAAATCATCGTAAATAACTATAAGTTTTTCTGCTGCCTTCTGGCTTTTAACCAGATGCCCCACTGCCTTGCCCGAATTATTCATAAAAGTATTTGGCAAAAGCAAAGTGACTGGAGATTTAGAAACTTTTGTTTTTGCAACAAGCGAGTTTAATTTTTTATCATCTTTCCAATCTACATTAAGCGTTTTCCCGAACCAATCCAAAAGGATCCGCCCAGTATTATGACGACTGTCTCTGTATTCCTCTCCAGGATTACCCAAACCCACAAACATGTACGACATATTTTGATTGTATCACACAAAAAATCTCTTACTCAGCATATCTTTTTTCTCACCACATAAAAGCCTGTTGGCTTTTTGTTCTGTCTCGGCTACCCGCCTGCGAACGCTCGAAAAAAGATATGCTTCAACAAGATTTTTTTAAATCAAATCACGTAAAATCCCATTGTGTCAAATAAATTTCACCTGTATACTTCAGTTCATGAATCCCGTTAGAGATAGGAAATATTTATTTCCGTCTCAAGTTTACAAAAACGGACTAACTCAAAATAAAGATCATTATGGAGCAAGAATTTAACAGCAAAATCTCTAACGGGATGAATCCAGAAATCACTCCTCCTTTGACAAAAAAAAGTTCCTGGAAAGACATTCTCAAAGAAATAATAATATTTGCGGTAATTGCTTTTGGCATTGTTCTCCCCTTTCGAATTTATATTGCTGAGCCGTATTTAGTCGATGGCCGATCGATGGATCCCACATTTCACACGGCAGATTATTTAATTGTGGACAAAATTAATGCAGGTATTGGTAAACTTACTAGAAACTCGGTGGTGGTTTTTCGATATCCGAATGATACTTCCAAAAGTTTCATAAAAAGAATAATCGGGCTCCCAGGCGAGACAGTTAGAATAGAAGACAATAAAGTTACAATTGTAAACAAAGATCACACGGAGGGCTTTGACCTCGACCAGTCTTATATTGTGCACCAATCCGTTGGTTCATTTGAAAAAACTCTGGGAGAAGACGAGTATTTTGTCATGGGAGACAATCGGGCAGAGAGTTTTGATTCACGCTCTTGGGGACCATTACCAGCAAAGGATATACTCGGTAAACCAATTCTTCGTCTTTTCCCTTTTTCTCAAATAAGTTTTTTACCTGGCAATAGAGCGAGCGACAATTAATTTATTTTTTTAGATTATGGTTAAGAAGGAAGAAAAAAAGGAAAAAATTCATCTGGAAACCATAACTGACAAAGTTGGCGAAGTTGCGGTCCACTACGGCTTCACTGTGATTAAGCCACCACATGTTTCTGGTGACGACATCTCCAAAGCAAAGCACTTTAAAGAGTACGACTTATATGAAGATGCCGTCGAGAAAATTGCCTTAACCAGATGGTATATTGAAAACAGACTAGATTTAGAAGTACAACCAGTACTTTTGCATTACAAAAAACCTCTGCCAGGCAGTAGCCTAAGAAAAAAACCTTCGGTGGATGTATATGGATTTGAAATAATGGGAAGCTATAAATCAACCTCCGAAGCACTCCTCATTAAATGTGCCATTGCAGTGCTTGAAGAAGCGGGCTACAGTAGCCTATGTGTTGATATTAATAGTATAGGCGACAGAGAGTCAGTTGGCAGATTTGAAAGAGAGATTCAGTCTTACACGCGCAAAAATGGTAATTCCCTTTCCGCCAAAGCGCGCCAGGAACTAAAAAGAAATCATTTTTCTTTTCTAGCTAACCCAGAAGAAGAGGCGAAGGAATTTCTAAAAAATTTTCCGCAACCGATTTCATCTCTATCCGATGTTAGTAGATTGCACTTTAAAGAAGTGCTAGAAAGTGTGGAAGCCTTTAATGTAACCTATAAAATTAAGCCGAGTATTTTATCTAATAAACTATATGCCGCTTACACAGTGATGGAAATAAGAGATATTAGCAAAAACGAGGAGGGAGAATTGCTGGCTTACGGTTACAGATACAACCATTTAGCCAAGAAACTTGGAGCAAAAAGAGAAATTCCGACTGTAGGTTTAACCATCATGGTTAAAAAGAATCCAAAAATGGCTAAGAAAGTAATGGTTAAAAAAATAAGAAAACCACATTTTTATTTAGCTCAGCTGGGTAATTTAGCAAAAATCAAAGCATTAAATATAGTGGAAATGCTACGCAAAGAAAGAATTCCCGTCGGGCACTCTATAACTAAAGATAAAATTACTGGACAACTAACTGGTGCCGAATTTATGAAAGCAACTCATGTTTTGGTAATGGGTCAAAAAGAAGCAATCGAAAATAGTATGATCGTAAGAAGTCTGATTAACCGCGAACAAGAGACAGTTTCTATTGGACAACTTTCGGAGTTTTTAAAAAAAATCGAGAAACCTAAAAGATAGCGAGTTGACATAAACACCTAATATGCTAAGGTAGTCCTCATGATAAATGCAGAGGTTACCAGAAATGGCAACGAAAATAACGTTAATTTAATTAGACGTTTTACCAAAAAAGTCCAGGCTTCGGGCGTACTTCCTCGTGTTAGATCTATCCGCTACTCCCAAAGAAAAGCATCCCCCTATGTTAAGCAAAAAAGAACTCTCAAGGTTATAAAGAAAAGAGAAGAGATCATGGAGTTAATTAAGATGGGCAAAATGACTGAGTTCGGCGGAAAGAAGAAGTAATGCCAGTTAATTTTCATATCACTAACAAGACCAGAAGCACGCCCCAGCGCGTGTCTTTTGTTGCGATGAAAAATAGAATTTTGGGTGGGAATTATGAACTTTCTCTGGTATTTGTGGGAAATAAAGATTCTCAAAAGTTAAACAAAAAATATCGCGGAAAAAATAAACCAACTAATGTTTTAAGCTTCCCACTCGAAAAAAATAGCGGAGAAATCTTTATTTGTTTGCCTGTTGCTAAAAAAGAGGCAAGAAATTTTGATAAAAGTGTGAATAATTTTATAGCCTACTTATTTATCCACGGCTTACTTCATTTAAAAGGAATGAAACATGGTACTATGATGGATAAGGCCGAAGAAAAATTCCAAAAGGAATTTAGAATCTGACACTTGTTTCGAGTCAAAGTTTTTTAGAGTATTGCACAGGAAATTAGAAAACAACAGTGAGTCACGCAAGCCGGAGGCACTGTTTGAGCGAAGCGAGTTTGTCGAGAGGCCAGTGACGAATGCCTTGTTTTCTTGATTTCCGAGCATAGCAATTTGTTAGCAAACAAATATGCGCGCTCTAAAAAACTTTGAGGAGAATACATCCATGAGAAACATTACAGCAGGAATTGATATTGGCACATACCAAGTAAAAGTGGTGGTCTCTGAGCTTTTGCGCGAAAATGGGAAAAATGTAACTAAGATTTTAGGCACGGGCATGACCGAATCCAAAGGCTTGCGACATGGTTATATCATTAACAACACGGAAGTTACGCAGAGCATCCAGACAGCGGTAAGGCTAGCAGAAAAGACTTCTGGAGTAAAAATTAATAGAGCTTTTGTGGGGATAGGTGGTATAGGTTTAGCGGGAGTGACTTCTTCTGCCAACACAATAATTGGTAGAGCCGACCAACAGATAACCGAACTCGATATAGAAAAATTAATAAAACTCTGCGAAGAAAATTTACCTGTGGGTCAGAGCCAGAACCACCGCATTCTGCATTCTATTCCACTGCAGTACAAAATTGATGGCAAAGCTGTTCTCGCCAAGACTCCTATCGATATGAAGGGCACAAAGCTCGAGGTGAAAATGCTTTTCATAACTTGCCTCGAACCTCATTTAAACGACCTTCTGGAAGCTGTGGAAGAGGCTGGAATTGAAGTTATTGATGTTATGGCTGCCCCTATTGCGGCATCATTTGTTACTTTATCTAAACAGCAAAAAATGGCCGGTTGTGTTCTTGCCAATATCGGCGCAGAAACAATATCAATAGTGGTTTTTGAAAACAATATTCCTATTTCACTGGAAGTTTTCCCTATCGGCGGCGCAGATATAACAAATGACATCGCTCTGGGCTTGAAAATTCCGTTGGAGGAAGCAGAAAATATAAAACTAGGCGGCTTTGGAGTAAATTCTGTGCCCCGCAAAAAACTGGAAGAAATTATTTCAGCTAGGCTCGCCGACATGTTTGAATTAATTGATAATCATTTGAAAAAAATTGGCCGCAATGGACTTTTGCCTGCCGGAATTTTTATAACCGGTGGCAGTGGTGGAATCGGCGCTATTGAGGATTTTGCCAAAGTCTCACTTAAACTTCCTTCACGCATTGCAAACTTAACTTTGGGCGATCATAAAGGTAACATCAAAGATTCAACCTGGGCAGTTTCATATGGTTTGTGTGTTTTAGGTTTATCTAAAGAGGAAAAAACAACTCTCGGTTTAAAAAATACAGCGCATAAAAGCGGACAAAAAATTCTATCCTGGTTTCAGCAATTTTTACCTTAAGAGCGCCGTGAGATAAGCTAATACAACAATAAATCCCAATTTTCTGCTCCAAAATGGCCTAAAAATGGCTTAAATTATGGACATAAATATCTCACGGGGTCAATTGTTTTTCTACAGAGGGTTTGTGCTATAGTACTCCTAAATTAATAAACAAAATATGCCTCAAATTAAACCTGAAATTGAAAGTTTTGCACGGATCAAAGTCTTGGGTATTGGCGGTTCTGGGAAAAATGCCATAAACCACATGATAAATTCCAAAGTTAAGGGTGTAGATTTCATTGCCGTTAACACTGATTCACAAGACCTCCATCAGGTTCAGGCCAAGCAAAAAATTCACATTGGTAAAAACTTAACTCGCGGCTTGGGGGCGGGCATGAATCCAGAATTAGGCAAGCGGGCAGTTGAAGAAACCAAGGAAGAAATTCAAGAATCAATCAAGGGCGCAGATATGGCTTTTATAACTTATGGTCTGGGTGGAGGCACAGGCACCGGCGCAGGACCAATAGTCGCAAAAGTTGCCAAAGAAATGGGAGCTCTCACGGTTGCAGTTGTAACCAAACCTTTTTTCTTTGAGGGTCAGCAAAGGATGAAATTGGCGGAAGCAGGACTTGAGGAATTGAAGCAAGCAGTAGACGCAACAATTGTAATCCCGAATGATAGACTTCTGTCTAGTATTTCCAAGGAGACGAGCGCAAAAAATGCTTTCGCTATGTGTGATGATGTCTTGAAATCGGCGGTAGAAGGCATTTCTGATTTAATTACAACACCTGGAATAATCAACATCGACTTTGCAGATATAAAAGCAATCATGGCTGATGCTGGCTCAGCCCTTATGGGTATTGGTATGGCAACGGGAGAGAAGCGAGCGGAAGAAGCGGCGAAGATGGCAATTAATTCCCCTCTTTTGGAGGTCTCCATAAATGGTGCGAAGGGAGTTCTATTCTCAATTGCTGGCGGGGATGACCTCGGTATGTTTGAAATTCAAGACGCAGCTAAAATAATTACCGAGTCCGTTGACCCAAATGCCAAGATTATTTTTGGAACAGTTAAAGACGACAAACTAAAGAAAGGTGAAGTCAAGATAACCGTGATCGCCTCAAGCTTCCCTGAAAATTACACCAAGAAAACTCTCTTCCAGGCAGCCCAAGTTCAACCTAAGGAAACTGCAGAGAAAGGTAAAATTTATAATTCTGTGCCAGCTCAGGCAGCAGATACTAAAGTTGAGGAAGAAGATGATGAATGGGGCGCAGTTCCAGCTTTTTTGCGA
>CAZQKP010000004.1:0-1595 GCA_964594005.1 uncultured Candidatus Saccharibacteria bacterium | reverse complement strand
TTATATACTTCTCTTCATGCTTTACGATTTAATCATAATTGGCGCAGGGCCGGGTGGAGTTTCGGCTGGGGTTTACGCCGCTAGAAAAAAATTAAAAACTTTGCTCATTGCGCCGGAATTTGGGGGACAATCCATCGTTTCGGAAGGCATTGAAAACTGGATTGGCACAGTGAAAATCCCTGGACCAGAGTTAGCTCATAATTTAAAAAATCATCTCCTAGCTTACGCCGCCGATTCGGTGAAAATAAACGAAATGGAGTGGGTACAAGACATAAAAAAAGATGCTGATAATTTCAAAGTAGTGACAGATAAGGGCGAATACGAAGGTAAAACTGTTCTAATTGCAACAGGCAGTACTCGTAGGAAACTAGATGTGCCCGGTGCCGAAGAATTTGATAATAAAGGACTCACCTATTGCGCCTCCTGTGACGGTCCCCTTTTTGCGGGCCAGGATGTGGTAGTAGTCGGTGGGGGCAATGCTGCGTTTGAAACTTCTGCCCAACTTCTGGCCTATTGTAAAAGTGTCACTCTCTTAAACCGCACAGAAAATCTAAAAGCTGACGAGATAACTGTTACTAAACTTCAGAAAAATCCTCATTTCCAAGTTATCCTCAATGCTGTGCCGAAAGAAGTTAAGGGCGATAAATTTGTGCAAAGTATTGTATATGAAAATGCAGTAACAAAGGAAAAACACGAACTTCGCACAGCTGGAATTTTTGTGGAAATCGGACTACTTCCTACCACAGACTTTGCTAAAAAAATTCTTGAGTTAAATAAAATTGGCCAAATCCCTACTGATCCTAGAACCCAACAAACCAAAGTAGCTGGAATTTGGGCGGCTGGCGATTGCACAGATGGACTATATCACCAAAACAACATCGCCTCAGGTGATGCAGTAAAGGCCTTGGAGGACATTTACATGACTCTTCATACAAAGTAAAATATAGTCATTACAAATAATTATTAAACATGGCTATAGAGAAAAATCCACTGGGTGGAACAATGGAAATGATGGGAGTAAACCCAGACGAAGCGGAAAGCACTGATAGTGTTGAATCTTATCGAGACATTGGCGAAGCTAAACTAGCCAAGGCAACCGAGAGGGTAAAAGAGCTTGGTCAAAAAGCTAGAGGATTTATGAGTCGCAGTTGGGCAAAGTTAAAGTCTTTTGGTTCAGCAACCAAAGAAGCAGGCAGAAGTGCACTGGTTTACACCTTAGCTGCACCGCAAATGGCAAGAGATGCAAGTGATAAAGTCCAGCAAGGTGTCATAGAAGGCGCAGAAATGTTAAGAGAAAAAACAGCCGAGAGCATTGGCTATGTGGCCGATAAAGTAGATGAAGGAATTGATACAGCCAAAGAAATGGGCAAAGCTGCAGCAGGCAGAGCCTTCGAAGAAGTGGTTTACGTTTCGGATAAAGCGCGGGAAAAATACAGAAACACCATGGATTCTGCCAGAGAGAAATGGTCGGGTTTAAAAGAGAGAGCCGCTGATGCTAAGGGTGTTTTTCAAGCTGCAGTTGAAGAAGCGAGGAGAAGAAAAGAGGCCAGAGTTTCCAAAGAGCTATCTGCTGCATTTCAAAAATTAGATGAGGC
>CAZQKP010000003.1:0-23089 GCA_964594005.1 uncultured Candidatus Saccharibacteria bacterium | reverse complement strand
AAGCAGATTCGCGGCTTGATTCAAAGACAAAACGAACTCACGAGCCGGTTCGAGCCAAGACACTCCTTTTGTCTCAAAATCGGTAATTTTTTCCTCAATTCGTACTTTTTCCGATACAAGACGATTCTTTTTGGCGGCGTACTCTGTGGTGGATAGTGCGTCAGAAAGAAAAGCGTCCAGTAGTTTTTCAAGTTTGGTATCTATTGTGGTAGTTTGCGTTTTCAAATTTACAATCTCGCTTTTCGCTTTTTCCTTCGCCTGCATTTCATCTTTTTCCAACGCCGCCAAAACTTTTTTCGTGTCTTGGCTCGATAAAGAAACTTTTTGAAGATAACTTTTGATTTGTTCCGTAAGCGTGGCTTCACTCACATAGCGTTCGGTGCATGCGCCTCGCTTTTTGGTGCAACGATAGTAAATATATGTCCCGCCATTTCCTTTTGCGTATTGGGCGGTGATAGAACAGCCGCACGAGGCGCATTTCATAAGTCCCGCGAACGCGAAGTGATGTTGCTTGTCGGGGCGTATTCTGCCTCGCTTTGCCATGACTTCCTGCACCTTATCAAAAAGTTTCTTTGAAATTATCGGCTCGTGTTTTCCCTCAAATACCTCGCCTTTCCATTTCATTAGACCAAGGTAGAAAATATTTTGTAGATTTTTCTGCAGATTGCTGATTGAAATTTTGTTGTTCTTGTTTCCTCTAAGTTTGTTATCTTCACACCATTTTGCGAGAGAATGAAGCGGATATCTTCCGGTGGCGTATAGCTCAAATATTTTTCTCACCTTCGGAGCTTTATCGGGGTCAACATCTATGCCGCGAGTTTTCGGATTATTAAGATACCCCACCGGAGCCCAGCCGGGCCAAGTGCCGTTTCTGATTTTTTGCCGTAGCCCCCGCTTCACATTCTCTCGCAAATTATCTACAAAATATTTTGATTGCCCGAACGCGATATTGAGCATGAACAACCCCTGTGGTGTTGGTTCAAACCAGAAGGTCGGGAATTTGAGGGAACGAATCAAGCCGCGATCAATCAGGTGGATTATCTGCCCTCCGTCAATCGAATTGCGCGCAAGGCGGTCAGGGTGCCATGCGAGTATTCCATCTGCTTTCCCAAATTCAAGAAATGACAGCATTTCCGCGAACTTCGTTCGCCCGGGCTCTTTTGCGGTTTTCGCCTCTTGGAAAGAGGCGACAATTTCAAGTTTTTCTTTGGCGGCATACTCTTGCAGCTCTACGAGCTGCGCTTCAATACTCAATACTTGTCTGTCATCTTCTTCTGTGCTCTTGCGAGCGTAAAGTATGTATTTCATGGATTTAAGAATTAAGGATTAAAAAATTTTCTTTTCCCCGAATGCAAAACCGCCAATTCATTTTTGAGCCCAAAATCCAATACGTTTTGACCGCCGAGCGAAGCGAGGCGGGTATCTCCAACTTGCAATTTCCTAAATGGTGCTCTATTCTTGAATTAGTGCGAACCCATTTCGCCGCCGCAGGCGGCGAGAACTCCCCGCGAAAAATCCGAAAGGCGGCGGAGCCGCACCGCTCAAAACCGCAAAAGAGCCCGGAGAAAAACATCGGCGCGAACCATATTTTAATTCGGGGAAAAGAAAATTTTTTAATCCAATACAGAAACCCAGAAAAAGCCCTAAAATACGGGCTTTTTCTGTTGTCCTTGACTTTCAAGCCCATATATGCTATATTAGTGACAGTACGAAATCGGGCTATGGTAGCTCGGTCGCACATTCCAAACTCAAAAACGGAGGTATAGTCATGACCCAGTTCTTGCAGATTGCTGCGCCGCTGATGGCAGTCGTGAGCATGTGTCTCGTGTTGGCCGGGTTGATCCCGTCCCTCCGCCAGTCCAAGGCGTTCAACTTCCTCTGTGGCGAATCGGCTTTCGTCACGGCGGTCGCCTACGGTGCTCTGGCGGTGCTCGGAGTCAGTTGGTTCGCCCCTTTCGGGGTGGCCCTCTGGTTCTTCACGGGTTCCGTGAAGTTCGCGCACTCGGCGTGGCTCACCAACTAAGGTCGAGTACATCTCGGCCACCAGGCCCCTTGTGGATATCAAATCTGCTCGGGGCCTTTCTTCTTTTTGATTTTTTCCTAAATTTTTCATAAAATACATTTGGTATTCGCTTTGCGAATTCTGAATTGAATGCCGCCAAAGAAAAACTTGAAATTGTCAGCGGTGCGGCTCCGCCGCCTTTCGGATTTTTCGCGGGGAGTTCTCGCCGCCTGCGGCGGCGAAATGGGTTCGCACTAATTCAAGAATAGAGCACATTGCCATTTAAAAGATTTTCTGGTAGCTTATATAAACTATGTCACAAGATAGATTAATATTATTGAGGGCGAAGGAGACAGGCGAAGTACGCTGGACTTCCAAGAATAAAAGAAAAGTCGAACGAAAAATCGAGCTTAAAAAATACAGCAAGAAATTGCGCAAGAGGATCATATTTAAAGAAGCCAAGAAATAACAAAAACTCGCCCAAATGGCGAATTTTTGTTACTGCGGGGGGGGTGGAATCTCTCCTTACAGGAGCAGTACACCTTTTGGATTTTTTGCTACAGGCTTTCACAAAAAATCTCAAAAGCTTTTCGATTCTACAACCAGAGCATAACATGCTCTGGTTCACCTCCTCGAAAACTTCGTTTTCCTGCGGGGGGTGGAAGAATCGAACTCCCGACAACGGTTTTGGAGACCGTAGTTATGCCACTTAACTAACCCCCCAGACTGCTTTATGCTACAGGATTTTTGTTTATTTATCAAAAACGGTTCGTCGCACGATCGCGACGAACCGCTTCCTGCCAGCCTACTCGGGTCTCGAAAAGGCGAGGCAGAGTGCGACCACGATTCCCCAAAACGGGGAGAAAGCGATCAGCACTATCAACCAATAAGCCAGTTGCATCAACATGTGGCCTCCTAATTTCTTTCTACTAAAATATTATTTCCTTGTCAAGAATTTTTTGATCGACTGGGTAATTTCTTTTTCTTTGTTGGGCTTGAACCACCTTATACTTTTATCTCTTTTAAACCAGGTCATTTGCCTTTTGGCATATTTCCAGATTTCTGATTCTAGTTTTTCAATCATTTCTTTTTTTGGAATTTTGTCTTCAAGATAATTTGCTAGATACCTATATTCTAACCCTAATTCCCTCATTCTTCTAAATGACAAATCATTTCTTTTTAAATTTTTTGCTTCCTTTATCATTCCGGAATTCATTCTAGAGATTAGTCTTTTATTTATTTTTTTCTTTAGCTCAACATCTTTTAATTTCAATCCAATCTGCAGGGCATCATATCTTAATAATGTATTTATTTCTGGCACTTTTCCGAGTTTTTTCACGATTTCAATTGCTCTGACAAGCCTTACTTTATTATTTTTATCAATATTTTGAGATCTTTTAAGGTCAAGCTTTTTCAATATTTTATATAGCTCACTAGCACTTTTATTTTCTAGCTTTTTGCGCAACTTTTTATTTGGCGGAACCTCTGGCAGATTTAAGCCGTCCACAATCGATTGAATGTAAAATCCTGTGCCACCACATATGATCGGGAGTTTGCCCCGACTCAAAATTTCACCCACTTTACTCTGGGCTGCTTTCTGCCAGTCTGAGACAGAAAATATTTTCTTAGGAGACACTATGCTTATGAGATGATGGGGGATTCCTCGCATCTCTTTTTTTGTGATTTTACCAGTGCCTATATTTAGTCCTTTATAAACTTGTCTGGAATCAGCAGAAATAATCTCACCATTAAATTTCCGAGCAATTTTTACTGCCAAAGCGCTTTTTCCAGTTGCTGTGGCCCCGAGAATAACTAGCACCTTATTCATTGTGCCGGGAGAGAGAATCGGTCACAAATAATTTCTTCGCCGCCGCTCATAAATTTTTGCGACCCCGTCTCGCTTCTTATTTTGCTAAATAAGAATCGCTCCGACCTTCGATTCCTAAGAAAGCTTCGCTTTCAGGTGCCGGGAGAGAGAATCGAACTCTCAAGGATTGCTCCGCACGATTTTGAGTCGTGTGCGTCTACCAATTCCGCCATCCCGGCATAAAGAACACAATACTATATTTAACTTATTACTTCCACTTTTGCACCAATTTTATTTAACCTACCAGCAATATCTTCGTAGCCCCTTTTTATGGAATAGACATTTCGTAATATGGATTCACCTTTTGCTCCTAACATTGCCACAAAAACAATTGTGGCGGGACGAAGGGCGGGGGGGCAGACAACTTGGTTTCCTTTTAACAAGGTTGGCCCAGTAACTAATGCCCTATGTTGATCAGCCAATGTTATATTTGCGCCGAGTCTGTTTAGTTCTGTAAAAAATATAGCCCGGTTTTCCCACATCCAATCGTGAATAAGAGTCGTGCCTTTGGCTTGAGTTGCGATTGGCACAAAAAAAGGTAAGTTATCTGAGTTTATACCAGGATAGGGGGTCGCATGTATTTTGTCGTAAGGCGCGATTAACTTTGATGGGTATATTTCTAGATCAACCAATTTAGTTTTACCATTTTTTGATAAATATATTTTTGACTCCTTGTATTTAAGCCCCATTTTTTCAAGCTTTAAGAGTTCTAGAGATAAGAAATCAATTGGACAGCGTGTAATTTTAAGCCTTGAATTTGTTACTATCGCTGCAGATATAAACATCATAGATTCAGTAGGGTCTTCACTATTATAATATTCAATTTTTTTATTTATCTCTTTTATTCCATGAACTGTAAGGGTACTTGTGCCGACACCTTCTATTTTTACTCCGCACTTTTCCAGGAAAAAACAGACTTCCTGAACTTGATAATTTGGTGGCGTAAAACGAAGTGTAGTTTTGCCCGGAATAAGAGCAGCGGCCAGGATTAAATTCTCAGTTGCAGTGTCGCTAGATTCGTACATTACAATGTTGTCTGGTTTTAACTTTGTGTGTGAGATTTCGTAATAATCTTCTCTCGTCACTATCTTTACTCCAAGTTTTTCCAGACCAAATCTGTGTGCGGCGATTGTACGCTGGCCCATTTTACATCCCCCTGCATGTGGGATATTAAATTTTTTCTCAAAATGAATAAGTGCGCCAATCATCATTAGGACCGAGCGTATTCTAGACGATGCATTTTTGTCTATTTTCTCCAGTTCAAACTTCTTTGGGGGGATTATTCTGACTGAATTTTTTTTAATCCACTCAATTTTTACACCAATACTTTCAAAAATCTCTATAATCCTAGCCATCTCCTCGATTCTGGGAATTCCGTGAAATACAGTTTCTTTCTTATTCAACAATGCTGCACAAAATAATCCCAGAGCGCCGTTTTTAGATGTGTTTGTCTCTATTGTACCGTGAAGTTTCTTGCCTCCAATTATGCGGAAATCATCTGTTTCGAGTTCGGGCCTTTTTTTCATCACCTGGCATTATATCATGATTTGAGAGCTGAATTATTTATGATAAAATCAAGGGAGCTAACCTGAAAATAATACCTGTTGCAAACGAAAAAATTTTGAGGAAAAAATAAAGGATGAGAAGGAGTCGTACCCATGTACGAACGATCGACGAAACTTTATTTTTTACCAAAATTTTGATGTTTGGACAGGTAAGGATTTGATTTAATAATTTATTTTCAGGTTAGCTCCCAATATGTCGCAGTTTTATAATGATTCTATTTTTTGGATTGATGTAGATAAAATTGTTCCAAATCCTTTCCAACCACGAAGGGAATTTAACGAACAAGAGATGCAATCTCTAGCTGATTCTATTCGCCAGTATGGAGTTTTACAGGCATTGGTTGTTACTCGTAAAGAAGTACCAAAAGAGGATGGTGGTCTCGGGGTTGAATATGAACTTATCGCAGGCGAGAGGAGACTACGCGCATCCAAAATGGCGGGACTTTCTCAAGTACCTGTTCTTATCAAAGTCGGCGATGAAGAAAATGATTTGATGAAACTGGAGCTCGCGATTATAGAAAATATCCAGCGAGAGGATTTAAATCCAGTTGATCGTGCTAGAGCGTTTGAAAGATTAATAAATGAATTTGGCTTTAAGCATTTAGATATAAGTAAAAAAGTTGGCAAAAGTCGCGAATATGTCTCAAACTCAGTACGCTTGCTGGCTTTGCCAAAAGAAATTTTAGACTCGCTTTCCCAGGGTAAGATTTCAGAAGGACATGCTAGACCACTCATGATGTTAGGAGATAGACCAGAAGAGCAGATGACTTTGTTTAAAGAAATTTTATTCAAACGTTTAACTGTAAGAGAGGCGGAAGCTATTTCTCGCAGGATTGCATATGACAAAATTCGTAAAAAAGGTGCGACGCTTGATCCTGAAACGCAGGAACTTGAGGAGAGATTAACCGAGTCCTTGGGCACACGTGTTTCGATCGAAAAAAGAGAAAATGGTGGCAAGATTTTAATTGATTTTTTTTCCAATGACGATCTGCATGGGATCATTGATCTTCTAAAATCAAATAAACAGAAATCCTCAACAGAAATGATGGATCGTCATATAGAAAAAAATCCAAATCCGCCTATAAACGAAGATATCCCAAAATATGTTAATGATTCGCGTGCAGTTGAAATGACCGCGGAGGATCTAGACGATAGAACTCCAGAAGAAAAGGAAAAAGATGAAAATACAGAAGCAGATATTTACTCTATTAAAAATTTTTCAGTTTGATTTTGACTACGTGGCTGTTTGGTGCTAGAAATTAGCCAGAAACCACAAAGGAGTTGGCCATGTTCTGGAGACGGAAAGCCGAGCCTACTCCTCAAATAAAAGGAGTGGCAGTTGTCGTAGTTGACATGCAGCCGAGGTATTTGAAGAGCTTAGGCCGCGCAATTCTGGAAAAGCTCTTGGCAAACCAGACGAAGGTTCTGAGGTTTTGTGTCCAACACAATCTCCCTATCGTCGTCCTTGAGTTTGGACCGATTTGGCAGAAAGGTAGGACTCATCATGAGCTCAGGGATGTTCTCCGACAGGCCAAACTCAAGAGCTTTATAGTGAAAAGGGAGAACAACGGTTTCACCAACACCAGCTTGCGTCCTGTTCTGGATAGGCATCAGGTTAAAAAAATCGTAGTGATGGGAGTCAATGCATCCTGTTGCGTTTTTGAAACGATCGAAAACGCAAAGGGCTTTGGCTATCAAGTTATTACGAATCAAGATCTGATGGCCGATTCACAAAGTTTTTGGTGGGCGGAAAGAGCGGATGCATGGTACAAAGAAAACGGAGTCCTACGACCCACTGTCGATTTCTTGCTCACCGAGATCTCGCGCCAACTCGACTTCTGACCGCTCAGGATCACTCTTGAGCGGTTTCGCTTACCTAATTCCTAGAGCGTGGTTAATTCTACGCTTGGCCATGTTTGTTTTACAAAATTCTAGCCATTTCTGACTGGGTTTGGCACTTTTCTTGGTTTCGATTTCCACACGATCCCCATTTTTAAGTTTACTAGTGATAGTTACCAATTTGCCATTTACTTTGGCTCCTGACATGTGTGCGCCAATATCCGTATGAATAGCAAAAGCAAAATCGATGACCGAGGAATCTTTGGGTAAGTCAATTACATCTCCCGCTGGAGTAAAAACAAAGATTCTTTCTTCCAAAAAATCTGATTTAATGCCGCTTAGAAATTCATCGCCAGCTTCTTTTTGGTATTCTACCAATTCCTTAACCCAAACCGGGGCATCACTTTTTTTGGGTAAGATTTTATTAATCCACAATAGATTTGGGTTAGTAGTTTTTTTATTTCCACCCTCTTTATATGAAATATGAGAAGCTATGCCGTATTCTGCTTCGCGGTGCATTTCTTCTGTGCGAATTTGAATTTCTATGATGCTACCATCTCCGGTAAAAACAGTGGTGTGAATTGATCTATAGCCGTTTAATTTAGGCGAAGCAATAAAATCCTTTATTCTCTCCGGCAAAGGTCGCCAAAGGCCATGCACAATTCCCAGGATTCGATAACATTCAGGTATAGTTTCTACTATTACTCTTAAAGCCGAAATATCATAAATAGCTTCTACGTTGCCACTATATTTTTGAAGTTTGCGAAAAAGAGAGTAGAGACTCTTAACTCGGAAATCCATTCGGAATTTGGTTATGCCGTGTTTGGCCAATTCTTTTTTCAGGGATTTTTGGGATTTTTCAAGGTGCCTTTCAACCTCTTTCTTTTTTCTCTTTAAGATTTTTAAAACCTCCTGATATTCTTTTGGATAAACATAAGCAAAAGCCAAATCTTCCAGATCTCTCTGGAGCTTCTTAATACCAAGTCGGTAGGCGATCGGAGCATAAATTTCGAGAGTTTCTTTGGCAATACGTAGCTGTTTTTCTTTCGGCACATGTTCCAGTGTCTGCATATTGTGGAGTCTGTCGCAAAGCTTAATAATTAAAACACGAATATCTTGCGACATGGCCACAAATAATTTGCGCAAACTTTCGTTGTATCTATTTGTGCCGCGATACTTTATCTTGCCTAGTTTGGTAACTCCCTCAGCTAAAAATAAAATTTCTTTGCCGAATTCTTTTTTGATTTCTTCTGGGGTTACCTTTGTGTCCTCAATCGAGTCGTGTAAAAAACCTGCGGCAATAGTTGTTGCGCCCATTCCAAGTGAAGCAATATTTTTGGCAGTTTCAAATAGGTGTGTGAAATAAGGCTCGCCACTGTTTCTCGTATGACCTTCATGGGCAACTTTGGCAAAGTCATATGCCTTTTCCACCAAAGCTATATCTTTGGCGGATGGATTATGCATTAAGGAGATTATTTGAGATATGTCATCCATAAAAAAGTAATTATAGCTTAATAAAGTATTGTTATTAAGGCAGATTGACATATCTCCTATACTATGATATATTGTGGAAAGGAGGGTTGATGTTCATCCCGTAAGCGCCTAGAGTACCGGCGCCAACAAAAATAGGCCTAGACTGGGAAGGCTGTGTGGGTGAGAAGTAGACAATAATCCCGCGCGTGAACTCTGGTGACAAGAGGGGGCGAAAAAATTCGTCCGGGTTGCAAAAATCCAAGGTGGGGACACCTTCTGGCGTATCTACTATCACATATGCGAGCAATTCATGTGATCGCCTTAAATCTTGCCCCTAAGGGGTAGGTCCAACTGGTCTTCAGCTCCGGCACAAATGTGTGCCGGAGTTTTGCTATTTAGATTCTTTCTTTTTGCCCCAACCACGTTTCTTTTTTTCTTCTTTAAAAATTTCCAATGCGCGGGATAGCTCTATTGTATAAACATCATCTTGTTTTAAAGATCTAAAATCTCTTTGATGAACAACATAAGGTCCAAACCTGCCGACATTTGCAGTGATTGGTTCACCTGTCTCCGGGTGATTGCCTAGGACACGGGGCAGAGACAAATATTTTAATGCATCATCTAATGTTACGGTGGAGACATCCTTAGTTTTTGGAATACTTGCCATCTTTGGCTTCGGTGCTTTTTTTGATCCCTTGCCTTTAACTTTTTCACCCATCTGAACGTAAGGTCCATAGCGACCAATCATTATATATATAGGCAAGCCCGTTGTCGGATCATTACCAATTGGTTCTTCTTTTTTAATCTCTTTGCCATCAATAGTTAAAGATCCTTCACAATCTGGATATCTGGAACAAGAAAGAAATTTTCCACCGCGTGAGAGTTTTATAATCATCGGACTACCGCAAACCGGGCACTTAAATTCTGGAGGAGCATCACCAAGGTTGGTTATCTTATCTAATTTGTCTTTCTTTTTTACGTCTGCGAGAAATGGCTTGTAAAAATCCTTCAGGGTTTTTGCATATTCTGCTTTACCTTCTGCAATAAGGTCGAGTTCATCTTCCATTTCTGCAGTAAAGCTATCTGAAATATAGTTAGCGAAATGTTCTTCTAGGAAACTAGAAACTACATCGCCTGTGTCCGTTGGTACAAGAGATTTATTTACTTTTTCTACATAACCGCGATCTTCCAAAGTTTTAATTATAGAAGCGTAAGTGGAAGGGCGGCCGATGTCTCTTTTTTCCAATTCTTTAATAAGTCCTGCTTCAGAGTATCTACCTGGCGGTTCGGTTTCTTTTTCCTCAGTTGAAATATTTTTAAGCGTTAGTTTTTCACCCTTGGTAACTTTTGGTAGTTCTACATCGTCGCCTCTGGAAGCAGGATCACCTAGAAGCCAACCAGGAAATTTAATTTGGGAACCAGTGATGGAAAAATCAGGAATGCTGTCTTTTTCACTTGGATTCGTAATATTGGCTGTAATTTTGGTTCGCAAAGTTAAAGCGTCTTTCATTTGAGAGCTCACTGCTCTACGCCAGATCAAGTTATACAATTTCTTTTGCTCGTCATTGTGGCCAGCATTCTCCAGAGAAAAGTTGGTTGGGCGAATTGCTTCGTGTGCTTCTTGCGCGTTTTTACTTTTGGCGCTATAAGCACGAGTCTCTAAAAAGTCTTTACCATATTTTTTCTCGACTGTATCTCTAATTTGATTTATCGCGACCGAACTAAGATTAACCGAATCAGTTCGCATATAGGTGATAAAGCCTGATTCATAGAGTTTTTGGGCGATGCCCATGGTGCGGGATGGAGAGTAGCCGAGGCGGGAGGAAGCAGATTGCTGCATCGTGGAAGTGATAAATGGGGGACGAGGAGATTTTTTTACATCAGTTTCCTTTATATCTCTGACTTGCCAATTGCCTGATTCGGCGGAAGTGGTTATCTTTTCAACTACTTGTTTATCGCGAGGTTCTTCTTCGCATACTATTGTAAAAGGAACTTTCTTTTCACCTTCTACTAATGCAGAAATAACCCAATACTTTTCAGATTTAAAAGCCCTGATTTCTCTTTCCCTTTCCATTATTATGCGTAAAGCAGGGGATTGAACTCTACCTGCGGAAAGACCATAGCGGACTTTTTTCCAAATTAAGCCAGAGAGGTCGTAACCAACCAATCTGTCTAACACTCGGCGTGCTTCCTGTGCTTTTTTCAAATCAATATCAATATCGCGCGGATTCTCTATCGCTTCTTTAACAGCATCCTTGGTTATTTCGTAAAAAACTACTCTCTTTGGGTGTTTTAATCCAGTAGCTTGTGCCACATGCCAAGCAATCGCTTCACCCTCGCGATCGGGGTCAGTTGCAAGCAGAACTTCATCTGCATTTTCGGCCAAATCCCTAATTTGATTTACGACTTTTTCCTTACCCTTACTAATTTCGTAATGAGGAATGAAGCCGCCTTCAATGTCGATGGCCTTTTTATTTGATTTTGGTAAATCCCGAACATGCCCCACACTCGCTACTACTTCGTATTTGCCATCGAGATATTTTGAAATTGTTTTAGCTTTGGCGGGAGATTCGACGATCAAAAGTTTTGACATTCCCTAAGTATTACTACAAAAAATTTTTTTTGCAAACATTTATAAATGCTAAGGGCTTGGCGCAATGCCAAGCCCCCAGTTGCGTTTACGACGGGACTCGCCCGTCGACCGTGTCCTGGATGTCTTCCAGGAACGCCGGGTCTTCGATCAGGTACAGTTGTGCGTTCGCGTGCTCGACCTGGATGACCGAAACACTGCGACCGTGGAACTGAGCCCGTCTTTTATTGCCGGTAGGAAGACGTGTTCCCGCGTCGACGAAGTGCTCCGTCGGGACAAGTGTTCCAGCATCCGTGATTTCGAATGCCGGTGTTCTTTCCATGACAACCATGAGTCTGCCCTCCATAAATATAATAACACAATTTTTACTTTAAGTGAATCTCGCCCATGATCTCTTCAATCAGCCCCTTTATTTCCATGGTGGCCAAAATAGTTTGGGTAGCATAAATTGGTTTGCCTAATTTTCTTATAATCTCATCTCTTTCCAGTGGTTCTTGAAGTAAATTAATCACCTCAATTTCATCCTTAGAACAATCGTTATAATTCTTTTCCGTTTTACTTTCTTTTAGTTTTAGTCCCAAAGCGGTGACGATATCATCTGATTGAGTTATGGGCGTTGCTCCGAGTCGAAGTAGCATGTGTGGTCCTTCTGAGGTTTTGGAAAAAATGGAGTGGGGCACTGTTAAGACATCTCGATTATAGTCCGTTGCAAATTTTGAAGTTATCAGTGTTCCTGACTTTAGTTCCGCTTCGATAATTAAAGTCGCTTGAGACATGCCAGCCATAATTCTGTTTCTTTGTGGAAAGCTATAAAGTCTTGGGCTGAAATCATCTGGAAATTCTGAAATTAATGCTCCGCCCCTTTCCACAATCTCTTTGGCTAAAAGCCTATTGGTCATGGGATATATTTTGCCTAACCCGGAACCCGGAACACCGACTGTCGGTAACCCAGTACGAAGTGCAGCTCTATGTGCAATTGAGTCCATGCCTAAGGCTAAGCCAGATACTATAGTAATGGAGTAACCTCGTAGTCCTTCTATCAATCGCTCGCATACAGCTTTGCCGTATTCTGAATATTTTCTAGACCCAACAACGCACAAATATTTTTCTGTTTTAGGCAGTTCACCAATTATACGCAATGATTTCGGAGGGTCGTTAATCTGAGGGAGAAGTTTCGGAAAATCTTTCTTTGGTAGATCTCGGATTTGCATACTATTATTCTAACAATAATAAAAGTTGTTTTGACAGTCTCTAGCTCAAGATGTAATCTGGTCTCTGGAGGGCTTATGCAACGGATGGAGACCACACGGCGGCTTAAATATTTCAGTGGATCCATGGGGGACGAGATCCATGAGGTGGGGTTTTTCACCTACAAGACTTCCGTCCTGACTGATGGAGAGATCCATAGGGTGCAGGTGAGAGGCAAAAGAAAGCATCGAGAGATGGTGAAGGTAAGGTTCGGGGACCTCAGCTACTTTGTTCTTGCGGTGGACGCGCAGGAATCTCTACGCCCGGTGGTTTCCGGGATGGTGATCTCGACGTAGTGGGTAATGAAGGCGGGTCCGTAAAGGGCCCGCCGTTCCATTTTGGGAATATTTTGTTACACTATAAATAATGTTAGATATCAAATTCATTCGCGAGAATAAAGAGCTAATAAGCATGGCTGCTCAAAAAAAGCACCTAGATTTTGATGTTGGCGAGCTTCTTAAGGTTGATGATAAAAGGAGAGAACTTCTAACTTCAATTGAAAAAAAGAGAGCAGAGCAAAATGAAGTGAGCCAAAAAATTGTTGGATCTGACAAGGGTGCCAAAGAGCAGATACTTTCTGAAATGAAACTATTGAAAGAGGAGATGCACAAAGAAGAAGAGGAACTAAAAAAAGTAATGCACGACTGGCAAGTTCTTATGATTGCAGTGCCAAATATTCCCGACGTCTCCGTACCAGAGGGAGTGGATGATAAAGACAATAAGGAGGTAAAAAAATGGGGCGAACCAACGAAATTTGATTTCAAACCAAAGGATCACATTGAGTTAATGACAAATCTAGGTATGCTTGATCTGGAGCGAGGTACAAAAGTTGCAGGCTTTCGTGGTTATTTTTTAAAGGGGGACGGGGCCAGACTTCAATTTGCCCTTTGGCGATTCACGCAAGATTTTTTTGAAAAAAGAGGAGGGTTTGTCCCAATGATTGTACCAACCATTCTTAAAAGAGAACTATTGCTTGGTACAGGGTATTTACCTCAGGGCGAAGAGGATTTATATAAAACTCAAGATGGTGAGTATCTCTCTGGTACAGCTGAGGTTGCTACTATGGGTTACTACATGGATGAAATTCTTGATAAGAAAGATTTACCAACCAAGTTTTTTTCTTTTTCTGAAGCTTATCGTCGGGAGGCTGGGGCACATGGAAAAGATACACGGGGAATTTTACGAGTACATGAATTTTATAAATTTGAACAAGTTGTTTTGTGTGAAGCCTCTCACGAAGAATCAGTAAAATATCACGAAGAAATTCAAAGAAACGCAGAAGAATTAACTGAAGCGTTGGGGTTACCATATCATGTGGTTATAAATTGCGCGGGAGATTTAGGTTTAGGCCAAGTTAAAAAATATGATATTGAAGTTTGGTTGCCGTCGGAAAACACTTACCGCGAAACAGGTTCAGCATCCTATTTCCACGATTTTCAAACTAGGCGACTAAATATTCGCTATCGTGATGATGATGGTAAATTAAAATTTGTTCACTCACTTAATAGCACTGCGCTTTCTGGCAGACCACTTATTATGATCGTCGAGAATTATCAAGAAGCTGATGGCTCAATAAGAATTCCCGAGGTTTTGCAGCCTTACATGGGCGGCAAAAAAGTTATTTCAAAATGATAACCAGAGAGCTTCCCCAAAGGGAGGCGTATCTTCGTAAAAAAAGACGCGAGAGAATATTAAGATACGGGATTATTGTTTTTATAATGATTCTATTAATTGGCGTTATTTCTTATGTGGCTCACAGGCCGAGTTTACGAATTTCAAAAGTAGAATTAAACGGTGGGGTATTAGTTACTCAGGATGATGTAAGCAAGGCATCTCTCTCGTTTGTGCAAGGCTCATACTTTTATTTATTTCCCAAAAATACAGTCTTCTGGTTTCCTAAAAGTAAACTTGCCACTTATCTAAAAAATTCTTTCCAAAGAATTGATACGATTGATCTAGGATTAAAAGATTTCCGTACCTTAAATGTAACTATTAAAGAGAGAAGCCCTTATGCGACTTGGTGTGATACATTACCCGAACCCGAAGGCAGTTTAACTTTTGAAGAAAGTGAGAAATGTTACTTCTTAGATTTAAATAGTACAATTTTTGCCGAGGCGCCTCTTTTTTCCGGCGATGCCTATTTTAAATATTATGGTTTAGTTAGCACAACCTCGCCAATTGGCAAAGAATTTATTTCTTCCTCAACCGAATTTATAGAAATTTCACTGTTTGTTGATTCCTTAAAAAAATTAAATCTAGAGCCAATATATTTAGTTGCAAAGGAAAAAAATGAATTCACAGTTGTTTTAAATGGCGGTACTAAATTATTTTTTGATACCAAAGAACCACTTTCTATAACCGAACAAAATCTTTCCGCACTACTTAGTACCAAGCAAATTTCCGGGAAAATAAATCTTGTTGATTATATTGATCTTCGTTTTGGCAATAAATTGTTTTATAAATTGAAGTAGTATTGATTTATTTGATTATTTAATCTATATTTTTGGCGGAGGCAAATGTGATTCTACCTATTTCAGTAATCATCGTGCAGCTCTCCGGTCGGGCTCGGAATGAGTTTCGACGGGGGATCCTCGACGCGAGGTTTCTGGAGGAAGAGTTCTTGCTCACCGGTAATCTCGATCGAGCCAGAGGTGCAATTTCACCTGGTGAAAAGCAACTCCTCGTTACCGGACCATTCGACGGCAATGAAAAAGCTGCGCGCGATTTTGTCCGTCGAATGAAGTCACGCAACCCTGATCTCCAGGCGGCGAGTTTCACTGTTTATCCTGTCGAGAACCCGTATGACTTCTTTGTTCAAAAAGAAGTGGGACGGAGTTTCTCTCACGGACTGGTTGTTCTTATGGAAAACTTTCGGGTCCATTCGCTGTAGCGGATGGACCCGGATTGTTACAGGTAGCAAGAGAAGAGCGAATTAGGGTCCCGGCCGTCCCAGCCAATGTGGCCCTTGATAACCGCATCGGTCACCATGGGCTGGAACTCGTGTTCCACCATGTTGACTCGAATTTGCAGTGATTCAGGTGTATCGTCTGGTCTGATCTCCACTTTCTTCTCGAAGAATGGAGGACCCCCATCGTACACTCCATCGACGAAGTGCATCGTCACAGCCGATTCAGTAATTTCTCCTTTGCGATAGGCAGAAATTACCGCTTCGTGGACATGGTGGCCATACAGTCCAGGCCCACCAAATCTTGGAAGTGGTCCGGGGTGGATGTTGAAGGTGGTCCGGGGGTCGAGCCCGTAGACCATCTTGAGCCAACCCGAGAGAGCTATGTGGTCAGCACCTTCAGTGACTCTGCGATAGTTCTCGGCAGTCCAGGGGCCAGGGAAGTAGGTGAACGGCACACCGAGTCGATCGGCCCTCTCACGTACTCCGCCATGCTCATGGTTCGAAATGACGAAGATGGCCGCGTCGATTATTCCCAGACGCGAGGCTTTGACCAGGTTTTCAAACCCCGATCCGCCTCCTGTCTTACTTCCTGATGCCATTACGGCGAGCATTTTTTTGCGGCTCATTGTTTTGCCTCCGATTTGTTTATAACGAATGTATATAATATAGTCAAACGATGTTTTGGCAAAATCTCAAAAAACCAATAATGGTTCTAGCTCCTATGGCGGATGTGACTGACAGAGCTTTTAGGCGAATCATTGCAAAATATGGTAAGCCCGATGTTATGTGGACAGAATTTGTTTCAGCCGATGGACTTTTTCTGGGCGGTTACGATCATTTAATAAAAGATCTAGCATTTACAGAAGCGGAGCGACCAATTGTGGCGCAATTTTTTACATCAAGACCTGAAATGATGAAAAAGGCTTCCGAACTTGCCTGCGATCTCGGCTTTGATGGAATTGACATAAATATGGGTTGTCCCGCGGAGGCAGTGGAAAAGCAAGGTTCCGGTTCTGCTCACATTAAAAATCCAAAGCTGGCTCAAGAAGTAATTTATGCCGCGATGGAGGGTGCCAAAAAAGACGGTAAAAATTTGCCAGTAAGTATTAAAACACGTGTCGGTTATAACAAAAATGAGTTAGAAAATTGGCTGCCGGCTTTACTTGAGACAAACCCGGCAGTTATAACTATTCATGCTCGAACCAGAAAGGAAATGTCTAGTGTGCCAGCAAAGTGGGAATATGTTAAACGTGCAGTAGAGATTAGAGATGAACTAAAAAAAGAGACACTGATCTTTGGTAATGGTGATGTCGTAGACACTGACGACGGCAGGAGGAAGTGTAAAGAAACCGGCTGTGATGGAGTAATGCTAGGACGGGCTATTTTTGGTAACCCTTGGCTTTTTTCGGAGAAAATCCCCACCACGGAAGAAAAATTAAAGGTTCTAATCGAGCATACTAAATTATTTGATGAGTTATTACCACAAAAAAGTTTTGCAATAATGAAAAAACATTTTAAGGCATATGTAACGGGATTCGATGGGGCAAAAGAATTGCGTTTGAAATTAATGGAGACAAAAAATGCAGACGAGGTGGAAAAAGATATATCAGATTATTTAAAAAATTATCCACATTAGATCTTCACAAAGTAGACATATTTATGTAGGGTATAGGAGGAGCCATGAGAGGAGGAAAAGAGTGGGCGTCCATGCCCAGATCTGTCTTTGACAGAACTAGCCTCACTGACTGGCACCTCGGCGAGAGGCGGACTTGAACTGGCACATACGGCGCTGCCGTTATCACTGCGCAGAATTTCAAGCCGTGGGCTCTCGAACCTTCCGACAGAAAGTAACAAGGGAGGACAGACTAATCCTTTGGCGCACTCGGGGGTGCGGAGGAGGTAACACCAACAGTTTCTTGGGTCGCGGCGCGCTGTGTGCCGCGACCCATCTGAATGCCGTCGTCATGACGGTGTTTTCATATAAAAATTGTTATACTTATTTCATGTCTAATTCTGAAATGCAGACTCTTTATAGAAAGTACAGACCAACCAAATTTTCAGATGTGATTGGCCAGGATCATGTAGTGAAAGTGCTGGAGGCGGAGTCGAAATCAGGCAATATTTCTCATGCGTATTTATTTTACGGAACTCGTGGTACTGGCAAGACTTCTGTAGCCAGGATTTTCGCTGCTAGTGTGGGTACAAGTAAAAACGATATTTACGAAATTGATGCAGCATCAAATACTAGTGTAGAAGATATTCGTAGCTTAAATGATTCTGTCTTCACTCTTCCATTTGAATCCAAGTACAAAGTCTATATCTTGGATGAAGTGCATATGCTCTCTAAATCAGCGGCAAATGCCCTGCTCAAAACTCTAGAAGAGCCGCCAGCTCATGTAATTTTTATCTTGGCTACCACCGAGATTCATAAAATTCCGGAAACAGTTTTGTCCCGTTGCGAAACTTACACTTTTAAAAAACCCAGTCAAGATCTTCTTAAAAAAATGGCTGTCTCGGTTGCCAAAAAAGAGGGTTACACAGTGGATGACTCTTCCGCCGAGCTAATTGCCTTACTTGGCGACGGTTCATTTCGAGACACAGTTGGTATAGTTCAAAAAATTCTTCATTACTCCAAGGAAAAGAAAATTTCTGAAGAGGAAGTTAGATTGGTGACCGGTGCACCCGCAATTGAGTTGGTTCATGCGGTGATTAGTTCAATTTCCAAAAAAGATTTGAGTTCAGGATTAAGTGCAATAAAAAAAGCTAGCAATCAAAATATAGACATGTCTGTTTTCCTTAAACTTGTCTTGCATACTGCACGGGCAATTTTACTAGTCAGATTTGGAGAAGCCGGCATGGTGAAGGAGGATTTATCGGAAAAAGAATTTGAGTTCGTCGCAAATTTAGCTAAAACTGATACGGTTTTTTCATCGGCAGTTTTAATCGAGCTTTTAACCGCGCTTGAGAAGACAACGGGGGCGTACATTGCATCTTTGCCTCTAGAGTTGGCCTTAGTAAGTATTTCGAAATAAATGGTTAAAGGGAAAAAATCATTTTTAAAAAATAGATCACTTCTGTGGGGTGTAGTTTTTGTTTTAGTTTTAGGTGGATTCTTTTTTTTAACATTAAGAAATTATAATCAAAAAATTACTCAAACAGGTGAAAACGACAAACCAGAAAATAACATATATTACCCCCAACAGTATTCTGATGCTCATTATTCTAAATCTATTTCGGAAACCAACTCCAGGTATAAAAATGTGGTTATTGTTGACAAAAATGCTCTTCTGGCAAATGTAATTAGTTCTGTTTCAAATAATACTGGGGATATTAATTCTTCTCTGGAAGAAGGCACTTGGCTCTGGACTCCAACCCTTACCATTACTCCAGCATACAGAGAATTTATTATTGCTGGGGCCAAAAAAAATAACATTAAGAATATTTACCTATCCATCGATTCTTATTTGGATGTATTTTTAATGCCAAATGGTAAGGAGCGAGACAGGGCCAAACAAGAATTTAATTCAGATATCGAAGATTTTATTGCAGAAGCTCACAAAAATGGCATTTCGGTTGATGCAGAGGCAGGCTGGCAAAATTGGGCAGAGCCTGGAAATTTATACAAACCGCTAGCTGTTTTAGATTTTGTAATTAATTTTAACAAGACTCATTCTGAAAAGTTTCGGGGATTTCAATACGATGTCGAGTCCTATTTATTGCCAGGTTACGAACAAAACAAAACCATAACTCTATATAACTTTGTTTATCTGATTGATCAGACAGTGGCAAAGTTAAACAATACAGACTTACTCTTTTCGGTTGTGGTACCAGATTTTTATGATAAAGAAAGTGCGGCGACACCAGAGTACTCTTATAGAGGGGAAACTAGTTACACCTTTGACCATCTACTGACTGTCCTAGAAAGAAGGGCAGGCAGCAAACTGATTGTAATGTCGTATCGCAATTTTAGTAAAGGCGAAGACGGCTCTATAGATATATCTAATGGCGAAATGAAAGATGCTAGTTCCTATCATACAAAAGTTGTGATCGCTCAAGAGACGGGTGATATTAAACCATCGTATGTTACTTTCTATAATACTTCGCGCAAATATTTTGATAGACAAAGAAATATTCTAGCCTTAGCTTTTGGAGTTGATTCTAGTTTTGGGGGTTTTGCTACCCACTACGTGAATTCATTCTTAGAACTTTCAGCTATTTCTTCGCATTAGCCATAACTCGCCTTCTGTATTCATCTCCAATCAAGTCTAAAATAAATGTTATTGCAATAAGCCCTTCTACTCCCAAGGAAATTTTGTTGCCGATTATTTTTATTCTATTTTCCACCTCCCGCATATTTCGGCCGGATGCGACAAATTCGCCGTTATTAACTGGTACTATAATCAAAGCAATACGTGTCGATGGGTTAGGTTGCCAAGTCACTCTATTTTCACCAAACTTTTTTGCGCTTTCAAAAACTCCAATCGGCGGTTTGGGTAGTTCACCCCCAATTGTAGCGGAAGATTGAATGGTATTTCCATTACTGTCATAAACCGCGACAAAAAGGGAGAGACTTTTCTCTGCATCAAAAATTTGCGTATGATCAACAACATCTGCGACACTCTTCCCTGACTCCAGTGCGATTTTCCCGTCTTCCGCAATTTGAATTTGAGGGTCATTTAAGCCCTGTCTTAAATTCTGCTGGTCTACTATATATATGCACATACCCAAAGCCACTATGGTAGCGCCTAGGGGCAGCCAATGAAAAAATACATTTGTTACTCTTTGCATGACACTATTATATAACGGCTGCAGGTTCTAGTCTGTTGTATAATTTAATTATGAATTCACCAGGTAATATTTCTATGTTTTTCCTGGTACTTTTGTTGTGTGTTTCATCTGTGCTTTATTACAGCAAAGCCAAGGCCGAAAATGAACTAAATAATAATTTAGAAATAATTTTATCTTCTGATGCCTCAACCACTTCTTTAGCTATACGCAATAAAGAAGAAAATTGCACAATAAACGGGCCCCTGCCCGACTCCTCTTGTACACCCGGCTCTGTTTTCACGGACAAAACTCTGACCGAGATTTGCGTGCCGGGTTATACCAAGACAGTGCGGGATGTTCCGGATAAATTAAGAAAAGAAATTTATTTAAGTTATGGCACCACTCCCGGTCCTCGAGGCAGTTATGAGTTAGATCATTTAATTCCACTTGCAATTGGCGGAGACAATAGTATTTCAAATCTTTGGCCTGAGTCTGCAACTCCGAGCCCAGGCTTTAAAGAAAAAGATTTAGTGGAAGTTTATCTTCGAGAAGAAGTTTGCGCTGGGCGAGTTTCTATTACAGTCGCTCAATCGCGCGTCGCCTCCAATTGGCTAGAAATTTATAACAATCTATCTTCTCAAACTATTTCACATTTAAAGAGTTTGTATAAAAACTGGTCAAACTAATGCCAAAAGAATCTTATTTTTTCTTGCTCGCACTGTCTTTCCTTTCTGGAATAATTTATGCAAGCCTTGGTCTCTCTATCCTTTTCTCCTTTATTCCTGCCGCAATAGTCTTTGCTTATTTTTATAGTAAAAATACAGGTTTAGTCATCTCAATTATTGCGGCGATTCTAATTGTAATAGGCTGTGTGTATTATTCTGGCAACAATTATTTATATAAAAAAGCACAAGCAAGTCTGCCCGTAGGCGAAATCCAGGGCACAATATCCAGTGATCCCAAAATCACGGAATTGGGTAATTACTTTTTAATTAAGACTAATTACGGTAAGTTAGCGGTTCAAACTAGCTCAGCAGGCTATTCTTACGGAGACAAACTTCAGATTTCCGGACAAATAAAAAATCCAAATCCTTACGAAATTAGTCAGAAAATTTTAGGCGATTTTAAAAATCCAAAAATAAAAGTCCTAGAAACCCATAAGGGTAACTTTGTATTATCATTTCTGTTTAATCTTAAGCACAAAATCGGGGAGTCGTATCAAAAATATTTACCTCCTCAGCAGTCCGCTTTTCTATTTGGAATAATATTTGGCACGACCCAAAATCTTTCTCCCGACTTTATAAAAAATTTAGAGAGAAGCGGCCTACGGTTTATTACCGCAATAGATGGTTTGCATATGCAAATCGTAATTTTAATTCTCCTTCTCATATTTAATTCGTTCCTTTCTCGCAAGAAGTCTTTAATTCTCACAGTTGTATTTGTCTTTCTATTTATTGCTTTAACTGGCTTTACTATTTCAGGCTTGAGGGCGGGGATCATGGCTTTCATTGCTGGGTTCACTAAAGAAACCAATCGCACATATTTGCCCCATAATGTGCTTGCACTAGTTGCTATCATTTTAACTTTATTTAATCCCAATGTTTTAATTTTTGATGCAGGTTTTCAGCTTTCTTTCCTGGCAGTTATAGGAATTATTTATTTTCAACCGCTTGTTGCGGATTTCTTGCATATTAAAGGCGAGGGATTTCTGGCCTGGAAAGAATCCTTACTAATTGTTCTTTCAGTTCAAATTGCAACTTTGCCAATAATAATCACCCAATTTCAAAACTATTCTTTAACTTCATTTATTTCAAGTATTCTGGTGGTTTGGACCCTGCCTTATTTGATAATGGCTGGTTTTTTACTTGCGGCTCTATCTCTCATATATCCACTCGCTCTAATTTTAAGCTATTTAGTTTCTGGCACCATTAATTATATAATTATAGTAGTCAATTTGTTCTCTCATTTAGCTTTAAGTTTTAACCCCGAATTCGGTTTTATAAGTGTTGCAGCCTACTACAGCCTGTTAGTTTTGCTAATGTACAGGTTCTACAATTTTAAGGAAGCCAAAAAATCAAAAATACATGAATTCAAGTCAGTTTGATCTACAGAAGTTAACAAAGGGTGCAATCGTTTGCCTGGTTGTTATTTTGCTTGTTTCCATTTTTTCAAAAATACCCGTGGTTTCGCAACTTCTAAATCCAGCTAAATTAGTTTCACAAACTTCTCTTGCAACTAGCACAACCCAGGCTTCAGTTTCTATTAAAGATGAAAAAATTAATATAAACACTGCCGATGCTCAGCACCTCATGACCTTAAAGGGGATCGGAGAGTCAAAAGCCAATGCAATTATTAGTTACAGAAAGAATTCAGCTTTTCGCAAAATCGAAGATATCATGAAAGTGAAGGGAATTGGTGAGGCCATGTTCCAAGGTTTCAAGGATCAAATTACCGCCGGAGAAATTGCAAGTTCTTCTTTGGCGGCGGTTGTGGTGGCCAGGACAACAAATTCTACACCTACCTCACCTCCACCTCCTGTTCATGTTGTTATAACCCAGGTCGTGGCAGGGGAGACTGGCAATAATTCTTATCAATTTATTGAATTATATAATGCAGGCGAAGGTGGGGTTAATCTAACAGGCTGGATTTTAAAAAAGAAAACTTCGACAGGTACAATTTCGATTTTAGTTTCGGCTACACATTTTAAAAATAAATCTATTTCTCCTGGAAAATATTTTCTTATTGCAAGTTCTGGATACAATGGAATTGTGACCGCTGAAATTGTCTGGCCATCTTCCTATCAAATTTCAGGCACAAATAATGGTTTAAT
>CAZQKP010000002.1:0-33274 GCA_964594005.1 uncultured Candidatus Saccharibacteria bacterium | reverse complement strand
TTCCAGATTTTATTGATGATCACGAAACTGGAATCTTTTGCTCTCCGGATAATCCGCAAAGCATCATCAAAGCTGTGTCACTTATTTTGGGTGACCCCGTACTAAAAGATAGAATAGTTAAAAAAGCCTATAATCGGGTCATTTTGCGCTATTCTTGGGACGATGTGGCCAAGCAGATGGCTGAAGTTTTTAATAAAGTAACTCCATGAAGATAGTTATTGCTACAGGAATATATCCACCAAAAACTTCTGGTCCAGCTCAGTACGCAAAGAACATGAATGACTTGTGGTCCAAGATGGGGCACGAAGTCAGAGTGAAGACTTATGGTATTGAAAACTATTTGCCGACTGGTATAAGACACTTATTCTTTTTTATAAAAATAATCCCAGCGTTGATTCAATCAGACGTTGTCTTTGCGTTAGACACTTTTAGTGTGGGTTTTCCAGCAACCCTTGCATCTCGGATATTTGGAAAGAAAATAGTAATTAGGACAGGTGGTGATTTTTTGTGGGAGGGATATGTCGAGAGAACAAATGATCTGGTTCTCCTCCGGAACTTTTACGACACAAGAATACAAAGCCTTTCTTTAAAGGAAAGAATAATCTTTCGGATTACCAAGTGGACTTTAAAAAAAGTTGACGTTCTAGTTTTCAGCACAAAATGGCAGAAAGATATTTTTCTAAAACCCTACATGCTAGATAATAGTAAGATCATAATTATTGAAAATCATTACGAAAAAATTAATTCATCTTTTGATAATACAGGACCAGGCCCAAAGACTTTCATTGCAGGTGTCAGGCCTTTGAAATGGAAAAACATAGATTTTCTTCAAAAAGTATTTTTAGAGGATGAGATAAGATCAAAAAATGTAGCTCTCGACATATCCAACTCTCCTCATAAGGAATTTTTAGAAAAAATGGCAAAATCTTACGCTGTCATTTTGGGATTACTGTGGGATATAAGTCATCATTTAATTCTTGATGCCATAAGTCTCAATAAGCCTTTTATAATAACAGAAGAAAACGGTTTTATGGATAGGATAAGTGATATTGCTATAACTATAAACCCAAAAAAGGAGGAAGATATTAAGAAAAAAGTCTTATGGCTTCTTGATTCTGATAATTATCTAAAACAGATAGAAAAAATAAAAGAATTTTCTTTTACTCACACCTGGAGTGATATTGCGCAAGAATATATTGATTTATTTAACAAAATAAAATGAAAGTCTTGTCCATTAGTACAGACAGAAAATTATTTGAAGAGAATAGTGCCGTTATGGCACGATCCTTGGAGTATGCTTCTAAAATGGAAGAGCTTCACATCATTGTTTTTTCTGTAAAAAAACTTGGATTAAAGGAATTTCACAAAAATAATCTATATATTTATCCGACAAACTCACCCTCTAAATTTTTATATATTCGAGATGCAATACTTTTGGGAAAAAAGATCATACGAGAAAGAAGTTTAAATCCTGGGGGAGTTATAACAGTACAGGATCCATTTGAGTGCGGTAAGGTCGGTGTGGGTCTCAAGTGTTTTTCTGGAATGCCACTGCAAGTTCAGATTCACACTGATTTCCTAAGTCCTTACTTTAAAAATTCTTTTTTAAATAGGTTAAGAGTTCTTTCATCCGGATATGTAATTCGAAATGCAGACCAGATACGGGTAGTCAGTTCTGTAATTTTTGATTCAGTCAAAGAAAAATTCGCAAACCTTAAGGCTGAAATAACGATTCTACCAATTTTTGTCGATGCAGAAGCAGTTAAAGATCACACAGAAATCGACTGCAGACAATTAGGAGCGGATTTTCCTCAGAGATACGTTTTCATGGCTTCCAGGCTTTCGAAAGAAAAAAGATTGGATATCGCACTTCACGTAATGAAAAGAGTGCAAGAAAAGCTTTCTGATGTTGTTCTGATTATATGTGGTGAGGGTGAGGAAAGAGAAAATATAGAGGCAATGGCGAAAAAAGATGGAGTGTCGATAAAATTAATGGGCTGGGTAGATAGGGCAAAATTATTACAATTTTATAAATTTGCTGATGTCTTCCTTTTGACTTCGGAATTTGAGGGCTATGGCATGACGTTAGTTGAAGCAAGTGTAGCAGGGACTCCTGTAGTAACAACGAAGGTAGGTTTGGCTAAAACAGGTTTATTTAAAAGCGGGGAAAATTCTTTTGTTTGTCCAGTCGGGGATGTTGATTGTCTAGCTAAAAGCATCGAAGAATTAATAACGAATCCCGAAAAAGGGAAGTTGTTTAGTCAAAAGATGCAGGATAGTATTAAGGCGGTCTCAATTTCCAAGGAGGAATATGTAAGCAGGTATGTAGGGTTACTCGAGAAATTAACCAAATGATAAATTATTTTACTAAACATTTAATTGTACGGTATATAATTTCTGGTGGGACAAGCGCTTTTGTTAATTTGTCTGTTTTTTCTTTACTTTTCTATATTTTTCACATTCACTATCTTATTTCCAATATCATTGCTTTTGTCTTGGCATTTGGAGTCAGTTTGGTTCTGCAGAAATTTTGGACCTTTAAAGATTTATCCACCGACAGAATTCATATCCAAGGTATTCTATATCTTCTCAGTTCGATTTTTGGGTTAGGAGTTAACACGTTAGTTTTGTATGTCTGTGTTCATTTTTTTGGGATATTACCAATCATCGGTGTAATTATTGCTGGTATTTGCACCGCATTGTGCACCTTCCCGATTTCTAAAAAATATATTTTTAATCAAGGCAGCGTAGTTTTATGAGATTACTTATTTTAACTCAGGCAGTTGATAAAAATGACCCCGTACTGGGGTTCATGCATGATTGGCTTACCCAGTTTGCTAAAAAATTTGATTCGGTTCTCGTGATTTGTCTTAAAGCCGGCAACTTTGATTTGCCAAAAAATGTCACAGTGTATTCTTTGGGCAAGGAGAGCAGCACTTCTAAAGCTGGGTATATTCTTAAATTATTTAAGTATCTTTTTTTAATTTCTGGCTCATACGATCGTGTCTTTGTGCACATGAATGAGGAGTATGTTTTACTTGCTGGACTATATTGGAAAATAAAAAATATTCCAGTTTATCTTTGGCGAAACCACCCCAAGGGATCATTTTTAACCAGGGTTGCAGTTTTTCTTTCAACAGGTGTTTTCTGTACTTCCAAGGATTCTTTTACTGCCAGATATAAGAAAACTACTGTTATGCCAGCGGGGATTAATACTGATCTATTTAAACCAATACCAGGTGCGGTTCGCAAAAAATATTCAATATGTATGATTGGCAGAATTTCTCCAATTAAACACGTTGATATGGGGGTGGAGGCGGTAGAATTGTTGGTTCAAAATGGTTTTCAGGTATCATTTGCTGTGATTGGATCTCCTGGTGAGAAAAATATGTCTTATTTTGAGAAAATAAAAGATTTTGTTACGGAAAATAATTTAACTAATACAGTAGCTTTTTTACCTGCGGTCATCCAAGACAAGTTGCCTGAAATCTATAGCAGTTTCGATATTTGTCTCAACCTAACCGATTCCGGTTCGTTTGATAAAACAATTGTTGAAGCAGCTAGCTGTGGGGCAATGCCTCTGGTTTCCAATTCTTCACTTTCTAATTTGTTACCGATGGAATGTCTCACCTTAAATAATAAAGAAAATATCGCGGATTCTATAAAAAAACTTTTGGAACCACACGTTAAGATAAAGATTGAACCAGAACTTTTAAAATTTTCACAGTCGCAGAGCCTCTCGAATTTAATAGACAAACTCTATACTATAATGAACTCTAATGTATAAGAATAAAAAAGTAAGCGTAGTTTTTGGTACATATAATGAAGCAGATTCTGTAAGGTCGGTTATCAACGGTTTTTTTGCGACTGGTTTTGTAGACGAAGTTATCGCGGTTGATAATAATGCATTGGGTAATACAAAGGAGGAGATTGAAAAAACAAAAGCGAGAAGGGTACTCGAAAGTGAGCATCAAGGCTACGGCCATGCGCTCATGCGGGGGCTAAAAGAAGCAAGGGGAGACTTAATTGTTATGGTTGAGGCAGATGGTACATTTGATCCCAATGATTTGCACAAATTTTTACTCTACAGCGAAAATTTTCCGGTGGTTTTTGGTACCAGGACTTCTAGAGCCAGTATTTGGTCTGGAGCTTTCATGCCCTTTCCGGTGCGTTTTGGCAACTGGGCCGTGGCAAAACTTTTAGAAATTATTCACAACGGTTCTACATTCACTGATGTAGGTTGCACTTACAAACTTATTTCCCGCGAAGCGCTTCAAAAAATTATTCCACTTTTTCCATTGTCTAGTGGCGATGGCAAATGGTCTCCCGAATTTATGATTTGGACAATCAAGAAAGGATTTATGCCGATTGAAATTCCAATTATGTTTAAACCGCGAATCGGGCAGTCGATGTATACAGGCAGTATCTGGAAAGCCGCAGTTTTAGGCGCTAAAATGATACCAATGATTATTTACTACCGCTTCAGAAACATTTAATGAAAGACTCTTATTACAAATCTAGATATGTTTGGAACAACGATCGCTCCGTAGTTTGGAAAGAAATTGTTTCATATTTAAAGAAATTCATTCCAGCAAAAGGTACAGTTGTAGATTTAGGTGCAGGTTATTGTGATTTTATTAATAATGTAGATGCGCAAAATAAAATTGCCCTAGATCACTCACCTGATTTTAAAAAATACGCAGATAAGGATGTTAAGACTATCGAGTCGTCCGTAACCGATATGAGTAAAATCCCAACAGATTCGGTGGACGTAGTTTTTGCTAGCAATCTTTTTGAGCATTTAACCGACTACGAGCTTTCTTTAACCATGAAAGAAGTAAATAGAGTTTTAAAAAAGAAAGGCAGACTTATATTAATGCAGCCAAATTTTAGATTATCTTCCAAAACTTATTTTGATGATCCAACCCATAAAAAAGTTTTCTCAGATGTTTCCTTAAAAGCGTTTCTAATAAGTTTTGGCTTTAATATTGAATTAGAGAAACCACGTTTTTTGCCTTTTTCTTTGGCTTCCCGTCCCAAATTAATGCCACTTCACCCTCTTATTGTTCGAACTTATTTAAAATCACCGGTTAAACCTTTTGCAGGACAAATGCTTTTTGTGGCGAAGAAATAACAAAACCCGCTGCCATTTCTGGCAGCGGGTACAAGTGGTTAGAATGTGGGTTGGTGGAATTTGCAGAGCTTCTCCATTTGCTCGCGCTTCATCGCGGCGAACAACGGTGTGAGCGCGATGTTGAGCAGGAGAATGCGCCAGGCGGCGCGGTATGCCCACATCGGGCTATTTCTCTCTACAACGTCTCGGAGGGGGACGGTTACGATGAAGATCTCTGCTAGCGGAAAGAATTCCTGCCAGATCAGGCGGCAGCGTCGCGAATGTGACTCATCGGTCACAATCACGATCTTGCGCGGGTCACACGGAAGCCTGGCCGCGAGGTCGTAGGCTTTCATTGCTTCTTCGGTTGTGCTTGCCACAAGCCCGATGAAGCGGCCCTTGGGAAAGTGATCGAGCTTGAATTCCGCTTCCACATCCCTTGATGTTGGCCCCGAGTACGTGAATTCTCCGAAGGCGACGAAGGGCTGGGAAATCATCCCTGCGTATCTCTTCGTGAGCTCTTCGGTCTTGCTTACAACAGCCTCCAGACCTTTTGACGGTCGTTCTCTGACACTCCCGTGGGCAACCGCGAAGATCAGGTCGGCGTGAGTGGGCGGGTTATCTGAGACTGCCCACTTTCTTGCAAGCCAGTCAATAAATGCCATGCGGCACCTCTCTCGCGCTAAGATAACATAATTTTAGGATTTATCAATAGATATCAAAAAGACGATTAATTTGTTATATTTTTAAAAACATGAAAGCAATAAGAGATATTTTTACTAACGAAAAAATATTCTTACCTCTAATTATTTTAGTCTTTCTTTTGGTTCGTCTTCCAGGTGTTCATCTGCCCCTACATCAAGACGAATACAAGTGGCCACTTATAACTAGTCCGGGTTATGTAAGTGATGTTTCGATTCCACACCCGCCCTTAAGTGAATTAATTTATAAAACATCAGGTTATATTGTTGGTTTTAATGTGAATTTTCGTTTTGTGCCTTTATTTTTTGGTACATTAAATTTATTTTTACTTTATTATTTTGTTCGGGAAAATTTTGGTAAAAAAGAAGGGATACTTGCATCTCTAATTTGGTCTTTGGCTTATTTTTCTATTCTTGCATCACTCATGGTTGATACCGATGGTGAAATTTTACCCTTCTTTTTTCTCTTGTCTCTCATAGGTTACACGAAATTACTAAATACAGAAGGTCAACAAAAGTACAAATGGGGGATTCTACTAATTATTTCTTCTTTATTCGGGTTATTAGTGAAAATTAGCTTTGTTTTAGCTGTTGGCGCAATCCTTGCTGATTTTTTGTGGTCCAGAAGAAATTATTTGTCCAAAAAAGACGTTTTAAAATATCTTAGCTGGCTCGCTTCGGCGATCATCGTGTTTATTTTAATTCTATTTCTGTCTCAAAAGATATTTCCCTTCTTTCATTTATCTGCTTCACTTTCGTATTGGGAGCACTTTGCCACTTTAAATAAAGGATGGCTTCAGACATTTATCCAGTGTGTTAAAGCATTTCTTTATTCTTCGCCTTTCTTGGTTTTTATCTCTTTATTTATAAAAAAAGAGGATTTACCTAAATTAAGAGTTTTTATTTTCTTTTTAATCTTTGCCTTTATTTTTTATGTTGTTTTATTTGATTTCTCAACGGGAGCATTGGATCGTTATTTACAATTACTAGTCCTACCTTTGTCAGTCATGAATGCAGTTTCTTTAGCTCAGTTTAAAAAATTAAACAAGAAATTCTTTATATTTGCCTCACTTTTATCTATTTTATTTTTTGCTCTAGAGTTTATAAATCACTATGTGCCACCGCTTAATCCCAAAACAGAGTGGATTAGTCGCATCTTGAGTCTAAAATGGAATTTTCTGTATCCTTTTTCAGGAGGCTCCGGTCCCTTAGGTTTTTATGTCTCTTTTCTCTTTATGGCATCAGTCTGGCTTGTTTCGCTTTTTGCGACTGGTTGGGGTTTAGTTAGTTCCAAACACCGTTTACTCGCAGTCTCGTTTCTTATTCCATTAGGCATAATTTATAATGGAGTTTTTATGGAAGAATATTTATTTGGTTTAATAAATGGTTCGGCGCCAAAGCTTTTACATCACGCAGTGGAATTTATGAAAAATAATCCGAAAGTAGATATGGTCACTACTTACAATGACAATGGTGGCTTTGATATTCAACAAATTGGCAAGTATCGTAAAAGACTTTATATTGATCCAAAATTTGACAACGACCCCATTGCCTTTGCTGATAAGATCGCAAATCTAAATAAATATAAAGAAGACTATTTTGTTCTAGATGTACCACGTTTTGACCAAAATACAATTTATGCCAGATACTTTAATAGTTGCCAGATTATATATAATGAAACTGATAAAGCTATGTCCGCAAAGATTTATGATTGTCACAATGCTCCAAATATAAAATGAGCTCGAATCTAACTCTAGTTTGTCCTATTTGCAAAGGTAAACTAAAAAAAACAGATAAATATACCTGTGCAACTCATGGTGATTTTGATATTGATGTGGATGGAAGGCCAATTCTAATTGAACAAAAAATTTATATTAAGAATTCTAACCAACACGAGTCAGGAGTTAATTGGCTAAAGTCTTTCTTAAAAAGATGGCCAAAAGTTTATTACGGAGTCTGGCATGTCTTTTGCCCAGTGATGATGTTAGTAAATGGCCCGAGAATGATTTTAAAAAATGTAAAGCCTGATGCCACGATCTTAGATATTGGTTCTGGTCCAGAAAGATTAGGCAAAGAATTTACAAATATAGATGTCTATCCCTTCCCGGAAGTAGATATTGTGGCAAATGCAGAGGAGCTACCATTCCCCGACAATTCAGTAGATGGCGCAGTTTCAGAATCAGTTTTTGAGCATGTGCCGGATGCGCACAAAGTTGCCAAGGAAATGGTTCGTATAGTTAAGCCAGGTGGTTATATTTATGTGAGTGCGCCATTTATTCATCCTTATCACGCTTCGCCGGATGATTTTAATCGTTGGACAATTTCTGGTCTAAAGTACATGTTTCCGGAATTAGAAATAGTTGAATCTGGAGTTAGATCAGGTCCATGGAGTGCTTTCTTAATGTTTTTGGCTTATTGGCTAGGTGTAATTTTTTCTTTTGGTTCAAGAAAAGCCGCGCCATTTTTAGCTCATGTTTTTATGTTAGTTCTGGGTCCTTTAAAATATCCAGATTATTTTTTTATGAAAATGCCAGGGGCTGAAGCGGTAGCGGCTCACCTTTATATCTTAGGTAGAAAGAAATGAAAAAAATAATTTTAAAATTTAAACAAGATCACTATTTCGCCTTGTTATTTTTTATTTTGATTTTTCTGGCCATCTTCTCGCCATTAGCTTTAAAGCCAAAAATTGCGGGGGATAGTTTACTTTATGTGGACAGTATAAATGTTATAAGAACCGGAATTAGGCCTGCGGGTTTTATGCCGGAGATGATTTTGACAACACCTCTTGGTTTAAAGGCGATTATGCTTTTTGATATATTTTTTCACGATCTTGCGATCTCGTGGCTAATTGTTGATGTTATTTTATATGTATCTGCTGGTTTGTTTTTCCATTCTTTATTAAAAAAAATTTTTAAAGAAGAAAACATAGCTTTTTTAGGCTCCTTATTTTTGATGACCAACTATGCGATTATTGTCTTCGGCCTAGGTTATCTAATGGATATGGGGGGCTGGGCATTCTATCTAGCATCTATTTATTTTACCTATCGTTATTTAGAAGAGGCAGAAAATAAATGGTTGTATTTTGCATCTTTAGCAATTGGATTAGGTGGACTGTATAAAGAGTATGCATTTGTAGCTTATGTGGTTTTATTTGGTGTAATTTTATTTAAACATTGGCGCAAATGGAGAGACGTAATTAAGCAGGTTTTTGTTTCTGGTTTAATTTCATTTTTACCTTTTGCTCTAATGAATGTTTATACTTTTATTAATTACGATCACTATACTTACTGGAATTGGTTTACTTATCAAAAAGTCTATGCATATCAAGATAGGGTAGTTGAGTTCATAAAATCATTTGGCTCAATTTATAATTTTGCTTGGTTTTTATTTTTGCCTGGATTTTACTTGCTGCTTAAAAGATACAGGGAGGTCTTTAGAGAAAAAAGGGTATTTTTTATTTGGCTAGTAATTACTTCTTCTTTTGCAATTTTACTTTGGCCTGTTGTTACGAGAGTCTTATTTATTTCTATGCCAGCCGCCGTGTTGGTGACTTGTTTATTTATTGAAAGAATTGAGAAAAGAATGCTTTATATATTACCTGTGTTATTTCTTTATATAATCACGAATTTTTTAATGGATGCTTTTATTCTAAATTTTATAAATATAAATCCAATAATTAAATTTTTGGGTTTATAAATCTATCTTTCAGTAAAACAAAAATCCCTCGTATTCCGTCCATATAATGAATTTTTTTGCCTTCCGCTTCGGTCCTGGGGTTATTGTAAGAAATTGATACTTCTTCAATCATAAATTTATTTTTTATGAGGTTGGCTGAAAAAGTTAATTCCGATTCAAAGCCGCCAGCTGCAAATAAATTTGCCGCTTCTTTGGGGAAGAGTTTGTAGCATGTCCACAAATCAGTTAGTTTTGTTCTGAACAGCAAATTGAATTCTTTAGTTAAAAACCAAACTCCGGCTCGAGCTAACCATGTGCCCTTACGGTGCGATTTTAAATTTCGAGAACCAAACACAGCAGTTTTATCTTTAGCTTTATCTAAAAGTAGGGGGATGTCCTCCGGATTATATTCCAGGTCCGCATCTTGAATAAGAATAAAGTCGCCTGTTGCGTTCGCGAGCCCCTTTTTTACTGCTGAACCTTTACCAGGTCCCATTTCTTTCAGAGTTGTAACCCCCAATGACCGCGAGATGTTTTCTGTTCCATCAGCGGAATTATTATCAATTACAATTATCTCTTTTTCCCAAAGAGGTAAATTAATTTCTTTTACTTTTCTTATTATTTCACCAATTGTTTTCGCCTCATTTTTGGCGGGGATAATTATGGAGAGCCTTTTCATTTTAATAATCCTAATTTATCAAAGTACGCTAAATCTGCAAGAAAATAGAAACCGGCCTGCACCCCGTAGGGTGCAGGCCAGCTGTGTCAGATCTCGACACGGATCATGCCGATGAACTCGAATTCGTCGGCGACCGTCTCGAGGTATTTGCGGAGGTTCGCAGCTTTCTGGACGATGAGTGCGTAACCACGCTCGGTTCGCATCCAATCGATCCACTCGAAGCAGCCACGCAAGTCCTCGAAAACCGACGAGGGATCCCGGTAGGTCGACGCAGGGTTCGATGTCCGCAGGTGCGCCATCTCGTACGGCGGGATATCCGGTCTGAATTGCCCGCTCCGGATCGCCAGAGCCGCACCCATGTTGGCAACGCGGTCGGCATCCTTGAGGATCACTGTGACCCGCGTGTCGATTCGTCCCTCGTCGTTTTTCTTTTCATGATCGAGGACTGATTCGAGTACGACAGACTTGTCGCTCTCATTGAGGTCGGTCAGCTCGAGGCAATTGTGTACGAGGTTCGCGAAGCTGTTGTCGGCGCCCCTCTCGAACAGGCGATCGAGGGAGTGGGCGATAGCTGCCAGGAAAACCAGCTTCTCCAAACGCTCCTGCCCAGCGTAATCGCTCTGCATGATGTCGAGAGCGTGCAGGGCCACGTGCACGTTATGTTCCATGCCATGGCCTCTCTGACGCTTCGATGGGCTCTGTGTGTGGAGGCGCTTGACCTCCTCATAGAATGCCCAGTTTTCTTGTCGGAGCCTCCCGAATGTAAGGAGGATCCGGCTTCTGTCAATCTCCATCGCACCTCCAATGGCCAATGCGGCCGATTTCTGTCTCAATGCTAACACATTATCCCTACTTGTCAAATTGAAAATTTTAAGGTATATTGTGACTCATGGAAATAAAGGAATCATATCTACACCATGTAATTTTCATTTCTTTTCTGCCCGAAGCGAGTGAAGAAATAAAACAAGAGATTGCAGCTCGATACGCAACTCTGGGGGATGACTGTGGAGGGAAAAACGCCGGCATACTTTTTTGGTCTGTACAACCAAATATGGATTTAAGAAAAGGTGTTCACCTGGTCGAGATTGCTATTTTCAAAGATCAGAAGTCATTTGAAGATTTTAAAAAACATCCGAAACATATTGAAGTAGTAGAACTTTTAAAACCAGTTGCAAATTGGCAAGTAGGTGATGTAGTTGAGATTCTGCCCAGATTTTAAGCAATAATGATAAACAAATTTTTAAAATACATTAATTCTATTCCAGCCTCTTTGACCATAAAGCATTACCAAACTTTCGGTTACTCTGCTTCTCTATTTAAGGACAATGAATTAAATTCTGCCGAGTCTTGGGATGCCTTACGTACAACTCATCCCCAATTTTCAATTTCCAAAAACAGGAAAGAGTGGATTAAAGCAGCTGACGCAGAAATAAAAAAAGATGGACAAGATTCTGGACTTATAAAAAGGGCTAGAGATGTAAATAGTCTACTCGTCAAGGAAAAAATAAATAAAATTTTCTCAGTGGGGGTAGGGGGGGCAGGTCTGGAGTATCAAATAAAAAAAATTAACCCCAGCCTTAAAATTGTTTGTTCTGAATATGCGCCGACCAATGTAGAACTCTTGAAATCAGTCTTTGCCGAAGCAGATGAGATTATTGAGTTTGATATTGTCGACGGTAATTGGAGAGATATAAACCAAAAATACATAGGTGATTCATCTGCTTGCCTTATGTACAGAGTTGATGCAAGTTTTTCGGACGAGAAATGGCGAGACATATTTAAAAAAATGCATCAAGCGAGAGTAAATAAGATTATTTTTATTCCATCTTCTTTTCTGACTATTCTTTCGGTGTTTAATCGCAAGTGGCGAGAATTTAAATGGCAAACTTCTAATACCAAGATTATTTTCAGTGGATATTTACGTACCAAAAAAAGATTTCAGTCTTATTGGCAGGATTTATATAGCGAAGAACTCTATGATTTTGGTGGAATAAAAGGTTTTTTGCTTAAGATTAAATAACTTTTCATACGAGAGTTTCTCTGCTAACATGGCCGTATGTTTGTCCAAGTCTCCAAACCTTTATTAGACGAATCAGATGCCAAGGCGGTCTATAATGCTGTAAAAAAAGGTGATATCTCAGGACTTTTTGGCGAGGAATTAAATTCTTTTCAAAATGACTTTGCTAAATTTTGTGGGGCAAAATATGCGCTCGCCACTACAAGTTGTTACACTGCGTTGCATTTGGCCATGGCTACCTTAGGTATTGGCCCGGGTGACGAGGTTTTGGTTTCAACTTACACAAATATTTCAAGTGTACTGCCTATAATTTATTTGGGAGCAAAACCAATTTTTATTGATATTGAAAAAGATACCTGGAATATGGATCCTAGACTAATGGAAAAGAAAGTTAATTCCAAAACCAAAGCAATTGTTGTAGTACATATCTATGGTCATCCCGCGGATATGGATCCAATTATGAAAATAGCCAAGAAGCATAATCTTCTGGTTGTAGAAGATGCAGCAGAGGCACTAGGTGCAACTTATAAAGGTAAATCAGTAGGCTCATTTGGCGATGCCGGCTGTTTTTCTTTTTTGGCAAATAAATTTATAACAACCGGCGAAGGGGGGATGCTCGTTTTTAATAATAAAGATTATTTTGATAAGGCTTTTGCCATGCGCTCTTTAGCTTTCGGGAAAACTGATAGATATATGCATGATTATTTTGGCTATAACTTTAGAATGAGTAATGTCTTAGCCGCTCTTGGTTTATCTCAATTAAAAAAAATAAATAAAATAATTAAGATTAAAAGAGATTTGGCTGCATCTTATTTGAAAGGATTTAAGGATGTAAAAGAATTTCAGCTACCCATAGAAAAAAAATATGCCAGAAATGTTTATTGGATGTTCCATATTGTTTTAACTGGTAGACTGGCAGGCAGAAAAAAAGATTTTTTAGCTAAATTAAAAGAAGCAGGGGTAGATAATCGAGAAGGTTTTGTACCGATGAACCGCCAAAAAATAATTTTAGCTAAAGGTTTGGCTAAGGTAAATGAATGCCCGGTTGCAAATAAAATTTCTGAAAATAGTTTCTATATTCCAAGTGGTCCAAATATTTCTAAAAAAGAAATTGAATTTGTGATTAAAACCACAAAAGAAGTGGTTAAAAATTTTAAATAATGAAAATCCTAATTACGGGTACTACAGGTGATTCTATGCCGCCTCCATACGGAGGTATTCCAAAAGTCTCTCTTTTATATGGCAGAACGTGGCGAAATATGGGTAATCAAGTGGCGATAAGTTTTGTGTGGCGGCCAGAAAATGCAGATGATTTTCAAGCTAATTGTCAGTATTTTTTTGAGTATGGCAGTAAACCCAATAAATTTAAGAAAGCTCTTTTTTTATTAAAATACTTTTTAAAAAATCCATTTCTTTATTTTTCTCTTTTATCTAGTTATTTAAAGATTTATCCTAAATTACAAACTGAGACTATACTTTATTCAGCTTACGGTGTTTTTATGAACGATGTAATTGCCGAATTTAAACCTGATATTATTCTTTCTCAAACTGCTCTTATTAAGACTCACATGGTTTTAGAAATTGCGAACAGGAGGAACATTCCAGTGGTGATAGATTCATACGCAGAAATTAGAGATCAGAATATGGGTGTAAATAAGCACATGGATGTCGGTCAGCAAAGAAAATACTGGGTTAATTTTTTAGAAAGAGCTCAACTGGTCTTAGGCATAAGTAACTGCACTGATGGAGCTAGAAAATATTTGCCAAATAATAAAGTGAAAGAATTTTATGATACTTGTGATTTTACTCTGGCTAGAATGGAAATAAAAGAAACTAAAGACGAATTGCGGGATTATTTTAAAATTCCAAGAACCACTTTTGTAGTTGGGGCGGTGGGAGCATTCGAGTTTAGAAAAGGCCATGATCATCTAATTAAAGCGATCGCAATAATGAAAAGAAATGGTTTAGACGCTGGTGCAGCGATTTGTGGTGGCTCGGGTGATAAATCTAAATGGCAAGAACTCGCTAAAGAAGAAGGGGTAGAAGATAGGATTTTTTTCTTTAGCCGACTTTCTGAAACTGATCTAATGAAATTTCACAGATCTAATGACGCTTATTGTAATTTATCCAATAGTCCAAGGAGTTGTGGCTTAGATCTCGCCTTACTGGAAGCGATGGCCAATGCTATGCCGATTGTGGTTTATGACAACGGAGCCCTGCCTACGGCCGTTATAGAAGACAGAAATGGTTATGTAGCAAAAACAGATGATATAAATTCTGCCGCAGAAGCTTTTACTAAAATTTACAAGAAGAGTATGCAGGAGAGAGGAGCGATGGGTGAAGAAAGCAAGAAATTAGCAGAAAAGTGTGATATAAATTTAACAGCAAAAATAAAACTAGGCTGGTTTAAGGAGGTATTATCGAATTATAAAAGGTCATGAAAAGAGCACTAATAACAGGTATAACAGGCCAAGACGGGGCTTATTTGGCTAAATTCCTAGCGAATAAGGGTTATAAGGTGTACGGAGGCTATAGACGCTCTAGTACTCGTAATTTTTGGCGTCTACATTATCTTGATGTAAAAAAGGATATAACCTTAATACCTCTGGATTTACTGGATCAAACTTCTATTATTAATGCAATTAAGGAATCGGATCCAGATGAAATATACAATTTAGCAGCGCAAAGTTTTGTGGGGGCTTCGTTTGACCAAGCGATTGCGACTGGAGAAATTTCAGGGCTAGGAGTTACTCGTATACTTGATTCAATCAGATTAACTAACCCAAAAATAAAATTTTACCAGGCTTCCACCTCGGAGATGTATGGTAATGCTCCTCAACCCCAGAGTGAAAATACACCTTTTGAGCCAGCAAGTCCTTATGCTGCGGCCAAACTTTATGCACACTGGGTAGTAAAAAATTATAGAGAAGGTTATGGTTTATATGCTTGCTCTGGAATTCTCTTTAACCACGAGTCGCCGATTAGGGGGATTGATTTTGTTACCAAAAAAATCACAGATGGTTTAGCCAGAATAAAGATGGGTTTTAATAAAGAATTGATTTTAGGGAACCTTGATGCCAAGCGCGATTGGGGTTTTGCCGGGGACTATGTGGAAGCTATGTGGCTCATGCTCCAACAAGATAAAGCAGATGATTATGTAATCGCGACAGGCGAGAGTCATTCAATAAGAGAATTTTGCGAGGAGGCCTTTACGCTGGCGGGATTAGATTACCAGAAATATGTCAAAAGTAGTAAAGAGTTTTATCGGCCGGTAGATGTAAATTATCTCTTGGGTGATCCAAGTAAGGCCATGAAAAACTTAGGCTGGAAACCGAAAACTAAATTTAAAGATTTAGTTAAAATGATGGTAGAGGCTGATTTAGAAAAATATCAAAATCCCATGACTCACTCGCAGCAATTCTTGAAGCACATCTAGATGAAGTCATTTATAAAAAAATTATTTTTTCATATTAAAGAAAAATTAGGGATAGGAGAGTTATCTCGCGAGGTTTCTTTTGTAAGGGAAGTATTATCGGAGGATTACTTTCAAGAAAATGTTCTCAACAATCCCAAATACGCCGATCCTAAAAGATTAAATAGATACGAATACAATGTTTTTTCTCAATCTGGAGAGGATGGGGTTATTGCCGAGATTTTTAAAAGAATTGGCACAACCAATAAATTTTTTGTGGAATTTGGGGTAAGTGATGGTTTGGAAAATTGTACCGCCTCTCTCCTCTTATCTGGTTGGCATGGCGAGTGGCTAGAGGGTAGCAACTCCTTTTTTAAAAGTATTCAGAAAAATTTTGAAAATTATATTGGTAAAGAGCTAAATGTTAAAAATACATTTATTACTGCTGAAAATATTGAGAATTTATTTAAGGAAAGTAAGGTGCCCAAAGAGTTTGATCTGTTATCGATTGATATTGATGGCAATGATTATTGGGTCTGGCAAGCTATTAAAAATTATAACCCCAGGGTGGTAGTAATTGAATGCAACCCTTTTTTCGGGCCATCAATTTCTTGGGTAATGAAATATAACCCCGAACATGTCTGGGATAGGTCTACTTATTTTGGCGCCAGTGTTAAGGCCTTAGAGATTCTTGGCAAAGAAAAAGGTTACACGTTGGTTGGCTGTTCTATTATGGGCAACGATACTTTTTTTGTCAGGTCAGATTTAGTTAAAGACAAATTTTATTCTCCTTTCACTTCCGAGAATCATTTTGAAACATTTAAAGTGCACTTACAGAAAAAATACAAATATAAAAAATCTATTGGTCCAGGAGAGCGAGTGAGTTAATAAGCCCATGAATATTAAATATATTACTAACGTCAGGATTCCGACTAGCCGGGCGCAAGGCTATGCCATTATGAAAATGTGCGAAGAGTTTGCAAGTCTAGGTCATAGTGTGACCTTGTATGTGCCAGAAAGAAAAGATACAGATAAATTGGGAGAGCCCTTCAGTTACTATAAGATTAAGAGAAATTTCGAAATAAAAAGTATTTTCAACAGTGATCTTTTGGGTAAGACTCTGAAACTTGGAAAATTATTCTACTGGATCGATACTTTAATCTTTGCTTCAATTACCCATTTTCTGTTCACAGATTCTTCACCTGATACTATTTTTTATACAAGGGATTATCTTATCCCATGTATATTACCCAAGGATAAATTTGTTTGTTTTGAAATACACGATATTCCAGAATCAAAATTTTTATTTAAAAAGGCCTTAAACAAATCAAAACTATTTTTTGTTCTAAATAATAATTTGAAAAATAGACTAATCGAGCTCGGTGTTCCAGCAGAAAAAATATTTATTTTTGCGAGCGGGGTAGAAATAAAAGAATTCGATATTCAGGTTAATAAGGAAGAGGCTAGAGAAAGACTCAAGCTGCCATTAGCGGGGAAAATTGTACTGTATAAAGGTCATCTTTATGCATGGAAAGGAGTCGAAACTCTGGCGCAGGTTGCTATAAAGATGCCAGATGTAAATTTTGTTTTTGTGGGAGGGGTGGAACCAGAAATAAGTAATTTCAAGAAAAAATACGCCTTACAAAAAAATATTATTATAAGACCATTTGAGGCGAGGGATAATATGCCATTTTACTTGAAGGCGGCAGATGTTTTGGTGATTCCTAGTCCAAAAAGCTACAAGATTTCTTCTGAATATACTTCACCTCTCAAGATGTTTGAATACATGGCTTCGGGTCGGCCCATCATTGCTTCCAGCTTGCCATCTTTACGGGAAGTATTAAATGAGAGTAACTCACTACTAGCTGAAGCCGATAATGCGGATTCTTTTGTTTCATCCATTAACCAAGCTTTGAGTAATACCGAACTTACAAATAGGATTACGAAACAAGCGAGAGCAGATGTGGAGAAGTTTTCCTGGGATAAAAGAGCAAGAGAGATTTTAGATATTATTAAAAATGCTCAGCAGAATTAAAAAATCTATTATTGATCACAAGCTGGCGGTAATAGTTGCAGTACTTTTTACTATAGCAATTATTTTGCCGCGATTAATTTCAATTGCGAGTCTGGGGCATGATTTTAAAGGGGTTTATCCTACTTTTATTGAAGATGAGACTCATTATTTAGCCAGGGTTTCAAGTGTAGTAAACGGGGATTTGTTTATCGGTAATCCTTATCTAAAAGAACATGAAAAAGATATTTTTGCTCAGCCACCTTTGCCAGAGTGGCTAATCGCACTTTTATCTGAAATATTTAGCCTTTCTGTGCCTCTAGCTATGCTACTTTCTGGCTATTTAATTGTGCCTTCACTTTTTTTACTGTCTTATTTTCTTTTCCATTCAATTCTAAAAGAAAAAATATATTCAGTTTTGTTTACCTCCTTTTTCTTCATCTTGTTTTTTCAAACATTTGGTCGACCAATAAGCCCCCAGTTAACAATGCTTTTTCTTTTGCCCGGGTTAATTCTAATTTTCAAGAACTATATAAATAATGGAGTAAATAAGCCTATCAATTTATGGCTTGGTTTTATAACCGGCTTGTGTCTTTTCGTCTCACCTTACTATTGGACAGCTTTGGTTGTTTTGTATTTCTTAACTACTTTAGCCGGGTTAGCTCTTGCAAAAGGTACCAAAGAATCTTTTCACAATTTAAAATTTTACCTTACATCATTTATTCCCCTTGCCATTATATACACAGCATCTTTCCTCACGGCTAAATCATCCCCTTGGTATCTAGATTTGTCGTATAGAATAGGCATGATTTATTCTCATTGGCCTGGAGCTTATTCGAATATACTACTTAGTATCTTAGTTTTTATAATTCTTTTTATATATAGAACGAGGATTGATAAAAAAAGTCTGTATTTATCCTTTTGCTTAATCTTAAGTGTTTTTATTTTAAATTGGCAAAATGTTATTTCTGGACAAGCCTTACAATTCCCAAGCCATTATTTGGTCGTAACTATTTTATTTGTATTATTGTCTTCGGCAATAATTTTAAAGGCGTGGTTTTTAGATAGGAATAGCTCATCAAAACTTTATAAATTCATAGTTCCAGTATCACTTGCTTTATTCTTCGCTGTTTTGACAATAAGGCAGTACAGAGAATTTACAGTCCGGGTCCCCAGAGTACCAGAGCGATCGGGACTGCTAGTTTTAGAAGAAAGACAAAAAATTTTTGAGTGGTTAAACAAGAATACACCACCTAACTCTGTTATAAATGTCCTCGGTAGTGATGTAAATCCTCTGATTACAATCTACACTCGCAACAAACCTTATTTTGATCCATACTCTATCTTTTATCTTGTATCGGATGAGGAAATTCAAAACAGGTGGTTTATACAAAATATATTTGTATCGAATTTTAATTTAGACTATGTTCGAGCAAACCAAAAAGATATTTGGGGGAATAAATACGTAGATTCATATTTTTTTATGCAGAACAAAGATAAAATCCTATCACTTCTCGGTTACAAAAGAGGGCCTCAAATTGAAATGATTCCAGATAATTTAATCAGCCCACTTGTAGCTAGGTACAATGATTTAAAGAAAGAAGACAAAAAAATTTTATTTAAAAGATATGAGATGGATTATATTCTTCTTTCAAAAAATTACCCATATTATACGGAGGCCCAAAATGGCTTAGCTAAGTTAACTTTTTTAACCAAGGTTTATACAGACGAATCCTTCATTATTTACAAAGTGAACTAGATATTCTATTGTTAGCTCAATTCCTACAATGAAAATTTCGATTGTTTTACCTATTTATAACGAGGAGAAAAATCTGCCTATTTTATACAAGGAATTGAAAGTTGTTCTAGATAGTCTAAAAAAGGATTATGAAATTATTTGTGTAAATGATGCCTCCAGGGACTCTAGCCTCGTAGTTCTCAAAGATATAGCTCACAAAGATAAAAAAGTAAAAGTTTTATCATTTAGATTTAATTCAGGTCAGACTGCTGCTATGTCAGCTGGGATTAAGCAAGCTACTGGTGAAGTGATAATTCCAATGGATGCCGACCTTCAAAATGATCCGGCAGATATCCCTAAGTTTTTGGACAAAATTTCCGAAGGTTATGATTCGGTTTCGGGTTGGCGTAAAGATCGCAAAGATTTTACTTTTAGTCGCAAAATTCCATCCCTAATTGCAAATAAATTAATCGGACTAATTACCGGAGTCAAAATACATGATTACGGCTGTTCTATGAAAGCCTATAAAAGTGATGTGATTAAAAGTGTCGAGCTTTATGGGGAGATGCACAGATTTATTCCGGCATATGTTTCTTGGCGCGGAGGAAAAATTACAGAAATTGTGGTTAATCATCGCCCGAGAACATTCGGTAAAACTAATTATGGACTAGCCCGTACGTTTTATGTTCTCATGGACTTGGTAGTTGTGAAATTTTTATCGAAGTACATGAATAAGCCAATGCATTTTTTCGGCGGCATTGGTTTTATTTCTCTTGGAATTGGAATTCTATCCGGTATTCTCTCTCTCATATTAAAAATTGCTAATATCAGGCATTTTGTAGACACCCCTTTACCAATATTTTCTGCATTATTTATCATTGTAGGAGTCGTCTTGGTTGCTATGGGAGTGATCGCGGAAATGATTATGCGGCTTTACTTTGAAAGTGCTGGTCGGACACCTTATGAAATAAAAGAACATATTAATTTATAACATGTGCGGCATAGCAGGCTATTGGGGCGAAGGCAATGAAAAAATTTTAGACAAGATGATTGATTCGGTTTCTTACCGAGGGCCGGATGATCGAGGGACCTTAGTCAGAAATAATATTGGCCTAGGACACAGACGACTTTCTATAATTGATTTATCCGCGGCGGGACACCAACCTATGTCAAACGAAAGTGATACTGTACATTTGGTATTTAATGGTGAAATTTATAACTACAAAGATTTAAAAAATGAGCTAAAAGAAAAACACAATTTTAAGGGTAATTCAGACACGGAAGTAATAATTTATCTTTACGAAGAGTATGGCGAAGAAGTTTTTTCTAAACTAGCTGGGATGTTTACTATCGCGCTTTTAGATGAAAAGAAAAACAAACTTTATTTAGCGAGAGATAGAATGGGTAAAAAACCATTGTATTGGTATAAGTATGAAGGCCTTTTTTTATTTGGTTCAGAACTCAAGGTCTTAATGAATCATCCAAATTTTAAAAGAGAAATTGATATAAATTCCTTAAATAAATATTTATCTTACGAGTATATACCAACTCCCCATTCTATTTTTAAAAATACATATAAATTGGAACCAGGCTCTTACCTGACTTATGACGGAATTAATATCGACAAAAAAAACTTTTGGCAGCCAACTTTTTTACCCAAAGAAACTTCTCTAGATAATGCAAAAACAGAATTAAATCACAGTCTCTTAAGATCAATAGAAAAGCGTCTTATTTCCGATGTGCCTATAGGAGTTTTCCTCTCCGGCGGGATTGATAGTAGCACAGTTGCTTATTATGCGACCCGGGTGAGTAAATCTAAAGTAAAGACTTTTTCAATCGGTTTTAAAGAAAAGTCATTTGATGAGTCAGAATATGCAAAAGAAGTTGCTAATTATTTAGGCACGGAACATTACGAGAAGATCTTGTCGGTTAAAGATGGTTTAGAAATTATCAAGGAGATTGGGAATAATTTAGATGAACCAATCGCAGATGCTTCTATTATTCCAACATTTTTGCTTTCTAAATTTACTAGAGAGCATGTCACAGTTGCTTTAGGTGGGGATGGGGGAGACGAACTTTTCTTTGGCTACGACACGTTTTTGGCTCATAAATTAGCAAAAATTTACGAGTTTATTCCAGCTGTACTGAGGAAGAAAATAATTGAGCCAGCAATAAATAATTTACCGACCTCCTTTTCTAACATTAGTCTAGACTTTAAATTAAAGAAATTTACAAGTGGGTTCGAGGGTAATCAGGACTATCGTAACGAAAGATGGTTAGGTGCGTTTTCTCATAAGGATAAATCTAAATTATTCTTAAAAAATATTTGGCAAAAAGTAAAAAAAGAAAATGAATACGAAGATGTCGACCGATATATTAAAGGTAGTAATTTTAAAGATTATTATGATGAGTTGGCTTTACTTAACCAGAGGCTTTATATGATGGATCAAGTTTTGGTTAAGGTAGATCGTGCCAGCATGCTCAATTCTCTAGAGGTTCGAGCGCCATTTTTAGATACTGCGATTGTGGATCTAGCCAATCATTTACCGTCCGATATGAAGCTTCATGGTTTAGAGAGAAAATATATATTGAAAGAATTAATGAAAGATAAGTTACCTAGAGATATCGTTTATCGCAATAAAAAGGGATTTGGTATGCCAATAGCAGAATGGCTACGGGGAGATTTAAAAAAAGATATTCTGGCTTTACTTAATAAAGAAATAATTTCAAAAATGGATTTATTTAATTACGATTACATTGAAAATCTACTAGCGGAACATTTTAGTGGCAAAAGAGATAATCGCAAGCAAATTTGGACATTATTTGTATTTTCAATGTGGTGGCAGAGATGGATGAAATAATTATGCAAAAGATTCATTACCAAACAATTTACGATGTAGAGCAGGGGCACTGGTGGTACAAAACCAGGCGGGGGATTGTACATGATTTAATTAACAAATTTGTCAAAAATAAACCTATTTCAATTTTGGATGTAGGTTGTGGACCTGGAGCACTTATGACTGAGCTTAAACAATATGGGCAAGTAGAAGGGGTTGATTTTTCCCCCGATGCAGTTTCATTTTGTAAAAGCAGGGGCATAGAATCCGTACAGGTCGCTCCGGCGGAGAGCCTGCCTTTTCCAAGCGAAAATTTTGATTTAGTTTTAGCTCTAGATGTTTTAGAGCACTTAAAAGATGACGATAAAGCAATGAAAGAGATTTATCGAGTCTTAAAACCAAATGGGCAAATAATTATTTTTGTACCTGCCTTTAATTTTTTGTGGAGCATCACGGATGTTCTGAGTCAGCATTATAGACGTTATCGTCTAAAGAATTTGGTGCAATTGGTTGAGGGTAACAATTTTGTGATTAAAAAAAGGAGTTATTTTAATTTCTTTCTTTTTTCGCCTATAGCCTCTGTCAGACTTTTAGTTAAAACCTTGGGCATACAGATGCAGGATGAAAATAAAATTGGAAACAAGCTGGTCAACAAGTTAATGTATTTGATTTTTTCGACCGAGAGACCAATTCTCAAGTATTTTAATTTTCCTTTCGGAGTCTCAGCTATGGTGGTAGCAGCTAAAAAATAACAAATTGTTTTTGGTATTTGCCTATAGTATATTTAGCAAACATGAAATATGTCATTCTCCTGCCCACCTATAACGAGGTGGCAAATATCGAAAAAGTAATCTCCAAAATTTTTGAGGAATGTCCGGAGATTTACATTAAAGTAATAGATGATAATTCTCCGGATGGTACAGGTAATAAGGTTAAAAATTTGATAAATAAATATCCCAATCTGTCTCTTTTATCAAGAGAAAAGAAAGAGGGTTTAGGTAAGGCGTATACCCAAGGTTTCAAGGAAATTATAAAAGATGGTAGTTTCACCCACGTTTTTATGATGGATGCAGATTTTTCGCACGATCCAAAATATTTAAGAAAAATAATCGAAGAGAGTAACAATTATGATTTAGTTATAGGTTCGCGTTATATTTGGGGGGGCAAAACAGTTGGTTGGGAATTGTGGCGCAGGCTACTTTCTTTTTTTGGAAATTTTTATGCCAGGACTATTACTCGAATGCCAGTTAATGATATGACTGGTGGATTTAATTGTATAAACTTGGCTGTCCTACGCAAAGTTAACCTAGACAATTTAGGCGCCTCTGGCTACGCTTTTATAATGGAATTAAAATACGCACTGTATAAAAAAGGCGCTAAAATAAAAGAAGTGCCTATTGTTTTTGTTAATCGTTTGGGCGGAGAAAGCAAGATTTCAAATAATATTGTGAACGAAGGAATATTAGCGCCATGGCGAATGATCCTAAAAAAATAAATTGTTGGTTATGTGGTAGTGAGGCTCATTTTTTTTGTAATAAAAATGGTTATGATCTGTACAAATGCGGGAACTGCAAATTAATTTTTATTTATCCACCTCTTAAAAACCCTCCCGACGTTTACAGCAAGGCTTATTTTTCTGGGGCAGAAGCAGGTTTTGGTTACGTGGATTATGACGCCGATAAAGAACCTATGGTGTCTACCTTTAACCGGTACTTGGATATAATTTCAAATTTAGGATTCAAAAAAGGAAAGCTTCTTGATATTGGCGCGGCTACTGGCTTTTTTATGGGCTTGACCAAGGCAAGAGGATTTGAGGTCACCGGGGTAGAATTGTCCAATTTTGCCACGGAAATGGCCCGAAATAAAGGTCTCAATGTTGTCGCCGGCAAGCTAGAGGACGGCAAATTCCCAGAGGGATATTTTGATGTAATTACGATGTTAGATGTAGTTGAGCATTTAACCTCACCAGAGGAGGATCTCCTGGAAGTAAAAAGAATTTTAAAAAAAGGAGGACTTCTGGTAATAAATACTCCAGATGCAAGTAGTTTATGGGCAAGAGTACTAGGTAAATATTGGCAATTAATAATTCCGCCTGAGCATGTAAATTACTTTTCGCCTAATAATTTAAGTCAATATTTGAAAGGTCTGGGTTTTAAAGTAAAAGTAAATACTAAGATAGGGAAGAGCTTTACTTTACAGTACATTTTAAAGATGCTTTATAAATGGCAAAAAATGCGAATTTTTTTGATTAACCTGGGTCTGCTGTCAAAAATATCTATACCGATCAATCTGCGTGACAATTTTTTTATGATTTTAGAAAAAAATGAAACTTAAAACTCTAAATTACGAAAAGATAATCCTAATACTTATTGGCCTTTCTTTTTTTATTGGCACTTGGCATGCTTTTCCCATGCTAAACGTGGTCAATGATGAAATGTATTATGTGGGGGGTGTTCTAAGAGCGATGGAAAATCACACCATTATTCCCGCGCCTGGTGATGTGCCCTATGGTACTTTAACCTATCTAGCAAGTTACGCAGTCACCTTGGTTACTTTGCCGATTTATCTCATTATATTCAAGTTCAAACTGCAAGCGCTCAAATTGTATTTAATTCAATCCCCATATCTGGTCTATTTTTCGCTACGTTTAATCAGCGCGTGTTTTTCTTTAGGGATTCTTTATTTTGTTAACAAACTTTTAAAAGAAGTTGTGGAGAAAAAAACCAGGTTATTTTTACTTATCCTTTTGTTTTCCAATATTATTACTCTTACTATTTTGCACACTGGAAAAATGTGGGTTTTAAGTGAGTTTTTAGTAATTATATCTTTCTATTATCTATATAAATCCCTAAATGAGTTCGAAAATAAATCAATTTTTCTATCCATTCTCTTTTCATTCCTTGCCCTAGCCAATTTTCCGTTGAATTTGTATTCTCTTATATGTGTTCCTACCCTGTTTTATTTTTTTAGAAACGACAGAGCAAAACTCAAAAAGATATTTCTATATGCCATCTGCGGTCTCTTAGCTTATGTATTAATAACTTTATTTAATTTTCAAGGTATAAGAGCTCAAATAATAAGTATATTTACAGAGTATCACCCTATTTCTAGTGGTCTAACTCAAAACCTAAATTTCATCGATTCTCTTAAGGTTTATGTAGAAAAGTTATTTATTCTTTTCCCCATATCTATACTGGTTCTACTTCTCTCACTCAAGAAAAATTTCAATAAAAAATTACTTGCAATTTCTGGTTTATATTTCCTGTCTTATTTTATTCTAATTACACTGGTGGCGAATTGGGTGACTGATTTAAAAACTTCTTTAAGATATCTTTTCCCGCTTGGTTTCTTTGTAATTCTTCTAGCCGCTTCTTTTGAGCCAAAATTTAAAAAGTCTTTTTATCTTATCGGGGGAGTATCATTTTTTATCGGGGTGACCGCTTTGTATTATTTATCTATCCCAACTACTTACAATTTAGCCTATGACTGGGTAAATACTAATTTAAAAAATCAGAGTATTGTGATTGTAAATGAAATACCACAATTAGAATTAGTAAAAAATAAAATCTCCTCGCAAGAAATGTTGAATGTAAATTGTGCCACTAAATGTAGAAATATCATTGCCTATAATTTGAATAGTGATTTCAAGCCGGAAGTAATTGATCCCTTAAGTAAAGATTGGCCTCCGACTAGCTTAAATTATTCTTTTCTAATAACAGATCACTTGGTAAATAATTCAAATCTAACCCTAGCCGCATCTTTTATTCATGGCAATGGGGATTATCACTCGATGGATTATAACTTCGGCAATTATTTTGACCCATCATTCTTTACTTCAAGTAGACTTGGTAAGAATATTTATATATATAAAAAGATTTAGATTTTTTTAACTAGCCCACCAGCTAAGGCCAAGCCAAAAAATCTAGTAATAACTCGGGAATAAATTGCACCCCAAATCCCGTAATAATAGATAAGTGGGAAAAGAATGATAATTCCAAACATATTGCTATAGAAATTATACTGGTAGATTTCCTTAGTTGCTTTTTGGGCTTCAAGTATTGTGTTAATAAAACCAGAAATAACTACTGGGATAAGAGAGATGGAAAGTATTTGGGAGTATTTTATAGATATTAAATATTTAGGGAAAAAGATTCAAAAAAAATATGGAACCAATATTATGTAGCCGGTTACAATAATTACCAAAAAAAATGTAAGTTTAAAAATTCTATGCCAAATATTTTCTCTAACTTCAGCTCCTGATCTTTCAGAATATTTAGGCATTGCCAATGTGTTCAGGTTTTTTAGGAGGCCCTTAATTTGATCATTTGGTGCCGTAGCCAAAGAGTAAACTGCCAAATCTACTGCTCCTACATAATGAAAAACCAGGACTTTATCTAGTTGGGCGAAAATTAAACTAATAATATTAACGGCACTTAAATTTTTGCCGTATTTTATTGTATCTTGGTCTACAGAGTTGTTTGTTTTGTAGTATTTATTAGTTAACCAAATAAAAAATATGTTGGGTACAGTGATTGAAAAGAAGTAAGCAAAGACAATCCAGTAAATATTTTTAGTTAAGACAATTGCCCCAGTGGTGAGCACTAAAGTAATTAAAATATTTATGAGGTTATATTTACTTTGGATACTAAAAAGTTTTTTACCGAATAGAAATGAGTTATAAATATCCAAACTTTCTGCAAAAGGCACAAAGAGAGCAGTTATGGCAAACAAGGCAGTTAATTGAGTATTGCCATTTAAGTAATAATAAAAAGCAATACTTAAAGCAATTAACCCTCCCAATGTGCCCCACTGCATTTTTTTCTTGGAACCTAAATTAAGTGTGCCTTCATAACCACGAGAAACTGCTTGGGTTACCGCCGAATCCATGCCGGAGAGGGTGGTGATTATTAAGAGAGCATAAATAGAAAGTATAAATTTATAAGTACCATACAGGGCTGGACTTAATAAATTGGCAAAAGCTACGGAAAGTAAAAAGGTAGAGAGAGTTGAAACAAACTGGGCAAGCCCAAGCCAAAAGCCGCCATGGGCTAGATAAACCATGTCAGTTTTAGTATATTTTTCACTCCACCGCAGGAGCCTAATAGCCCTTTCTTTCATTTGGGTATAATACTTCAATTTTGGCTTATTTACTAGCTAATATTTAACTCATTTGTTATACTTTGACCCATGAAAACGCTGGAAAATTTTCTAAAATATACGATTATTTTGGGTTTATTTGGTGTTCTTTTCATTCCGTTTATTGTGCCACAGACGATGTTCTTTCCTTTCATTACTGGAAAGGGGTTTACCTTCAGGATATTAATTGAAATCGTTTTTGGTATTTATGTTGTATTAGCTTTTCTTGCGCCCCAATTTAGGCCAAAAGATACTTGGGTCACAAGATGTATTCTTTTGTTTATGGGAGCGATGTTAATTGCAGATATTTTCAGCGCCAATCCTTACAAGAGCTTTTGGAGTAATTTTGAAAGAATGGAAGGCTACGTGCTCTTAGCGCATTTGCTCCTCTATTATTTGGTCGCCTCTTCTGTTCTAAATACCAAAGAATGGTGGCACCGTTATTTTAATGTTTCAATCGCTGTATCGGTTATAACCTCTATCTATGGCTTGCTTCAAATAGGTGGCAAATTAGTAATTAACCAAGGCGGGGATCGGGTGGACGCAACTTTTGGGAATGCTTCATATTTTGCAATTTATTTAGTTTTTCATATTTTCCTTTGTCTGTACTTGTTTACAACTTCCAGCAAGCCTTGGCAAAAATGGTTGTATTCTTTGGCCGCTATTTTAAATTCAATCGTTCTTTATTACACAGCAACTCGAGGAGCAATCTTGGGTTTAATTGGTGGTTTAGTTTTATTTGGTTTAATCGTTGGATTTAGGGAGAGACAAAACAAAAAGTTAAAAAAAGTTGCAGTTTCTGCACTAGTTGCGATTTTTCTACTCGTTGGAGGTTTCTTGGCAATTAAAAATACCAACTTTGTTAAAAATAGTTTGGTTTTGTCTAGATTCTCTTCCATTGGTCTCGCAGAAATAAAAGGTCAGGGACGATACTATGTTTGGCCTATGGCGATAAAAGGTTTTATTCAAAGTCCCAAAACGGTTTTAGTTGGTTGGGGGCAAGAGAGTTTTAATTTTGTATTTAATAAATATTATGACCCGCGGATGTATGGTCAGGAGCAATGGTTTGATCGTACCCACGATATTTTCCTAGATTGGCTTATTGCTGGAGGTTTAATTGGCTTTTTAGCTTACTTTAGTATTTACCTTGCATTGCTTTATTACATCTGGCGAAAGGAGAGTACATTTTCGCTTTCCCAAAAAAGTTTGCTTACCGGTATGATTGCGGCTTATGTTTTTCACAACATCTTTGTTTTTGACAATCTTACTAGCTACGTTCTATTTTTTGCTGTACTAGCTTTTGTTCATGCAGTCACGGTAGAAGGTAGGGCTGGGGTAAGTAAATTTAACACGACGTCTTTTTCCAAAGATGTAATTAATTATGTTGTTTTGCCCGTTACTGTTATTTGCACGGTGTTGATCGTTTATTTTGTAAATGTGCCTGCTATTTCCGCCAATGAAACTCTGATCCAGTCCATTAGCCCCCAAGGTGATCTGGAGAAAAATCTCAGCTTATTTAAACAAGTATTTGATTACAATTCTTTTGGTAACAGTGAGGCAGTGGAACAACTTGTTCAAACTGCAGCCCAAGTTCTCGGTTCTAATTCACCAGATACTGTTAAACAAGAGTTTTACAATTTGGCCAAAGATAAAATTGTTGAGAAAGTAAATCAAACTCCTCATGATGCTCGGTATTTAGTTTTCGCCGGCAGCTTCTTTAATCGCTTCAGTCAATATGATGACGCGATTAATTATTTAACCAGAGCATTAGAGGAATCTCCCAAGAAACAAACTATCTTTTTTGAATTGGGTACTTCATATTTAGGTAAAAAAGATGTGGCCAAAGCCTTCGATCTATTTAAACAGGCATACGAGCTAGATACTGCCGCTACCGAGTCTCAGGTTATATATGCTCTGGGCGCTATCTATTCTAGAAATGCTGCGGCCTTGCTAGATCTCTCGGGCAAAATAAATCAAGACACAATTGTTAATGATGACAGATTTCTCAAGGCTTATGCGGATATGGGAGATTATAATAATGTTTTCGCCATTATTAATGCTCGCTTAGCAAAAAATCCAAAAGATGTTCAAACCAGGCTTACCTTAGCTTCTGCTTACGCAACTGTTGGTCAAAAACAAAAAGCTATAGAAGTTATTAGGGGAATTATTGCGGATAATCCTGATTTTAAAGCTCAAGGTGAGGCTTACATAAAACAAATTCAAAATAGCTAATTTGGCTAATCTATGTTATAGTTATCCTGTGAGTGCTTAAACAGGATTGCTTTGCAATAATGTTACAAGTTCTTAACAATATCGCACAAAGGCCTGCTTTTGCAGGCCTTTGTGTTTATAGACAAACAAAACAAAACCATCTGCGTTTGTTGTACCTCGATTTTGTTCGTTCACCCCATTACATATAAGGCTTACCCCCAAAATCTCCTGCGCTTAGCACCTAGCTCTGTTTTGTTTGTCTTAAATTTGGAGTATTATTTAGTCAGAATTGTTTTAACAAATGGTGAGCGGTATGCACTCACAAAAATTGATATTTGTTGGAGCTCGCTCCGCTCACCATTTGTCAACGCAAGAAGACTTAAAAAAATTTAGCAAAATTATTTTTTGAGTTATCCACACTTTTGTTTCAAAAACTATTTAATTATTTTTTCCTGTTTCTATAATTAAGTTGTGGTCGGAGAAGCCTTTACAATTAATTTTTTGAGCTAAACTCCAATGAAAAAGAAAATGAAAAAGATGGCAAAGAAAAAATCTTCTAAGAAGAAAGCAAAGAAAAGAAGAAGATAATTTCTTTAAAAAATCATACAAGGATTTCAAAAACTCATTTTTATGGGTTTTTGTTTTTTGTGGTATAATCGCTCTTGTCATGTCAATTTTAGGCAAAATATTTGGTGACGAGTCAAGCAAAAGACTCCAAGAACTCGAGCCAATCTTAGAAAAAATAAACTCTCTCGAGAGTGGTCTTGCCTTGCTTAAAGATGAAGAATTAAAAGCAAAGACGGATGAATTCAGGGTAAGGTTAAATAAAGGTGAAACTCTGGATGATATTTTACCGGAGGCATTTGCCTTGGTTCGCGAGGCTGCCAAAAGGACTTTGGAGGAGAGGCATTTTGATGTCCAGATTTTAGGCGGAATTATTATGCATCAAGGTGGTATTGCAGAAATGAGAACTGGGGAAGGCAAGACTCTGGTTGCAACTTTGCCAATTTATTTAAATGCGCTAGAAGGCAAGGGTGTACATTTGATTACGGTAAATGATTATCTTTCCCGGCTTCATGCGGTTCTAATGGGTCAAATTTATAACTTTCTTGGCCTTTCTGTCGGAGCTATAAATCACGACGAATCATTTCTGTATGATCCCACCCACACCGAATTAGATAAAAAAAGAGATGAAACCGGCACATTTAAGGTTTACAGTGAATTTCTACGCCCAGTCACTAGAAAAGAAGCATATCTTGCTGATATAACTTATGGGACAAACAATGAGTTTGGTTTTGATTATTTGCGGGATAATATTGAGTATGAGCGAGGTAAGTTGCGTCAAAGAGAATTGAATTATGCAATAGTAGATGAAATTGACTCTATATTAATAGATGAAGCACGTACGCCTCTTATTATTTCCGCTCCGACTACTGAATCGGATGAGCTTTATGTGCGCTTTGCCAAAATTGCAGGTGAGCTCCAATCGGGAGAGCACTACACAATTGATGAAAAATTTAGATCCATTGCTTTAACTGATTCGGGCATAAGCAAAGCAGAAGAGCTTTTAGGTATTGAAAATATTTATACCGAAAAAGGTATTAAATATGTACATCATCTCGAAACTGCGGTGAGGGCAGAGGCGCTATTTAAGAAAGATAAAGATTATGTTGTTAAGGATGAAGAGGTGGTAATTGTGGATGAATTTACGGGGAGACTTCAGCCTGGTAGGCGATGGTCGGAGGGCTTACATCAGGCCATTGAAGCCAAGGAGCATTTACCAATTCAAAAAGAATCTAAAACATTTGCTTCAGTTACTTTCCAAAATTATTTCAGACTTTATAAAAAACTTTCAGGCATGACAGGTACTGCGATGACTTCCAAAGAAGAATTTTACAAAGTTTATGGTTTGAATGTAATTTCCGTCCCAACTAATAAGACAGTAGCTAGAATCGACGACAACGATATGATTTTCCAAACTGAGGCTGGTAAATACAAGGCAATCTCCAAAGAAGTAAAGAATAGATATATGAATGGTCAGCCGGTTTTGATTGGCACGGTCTCCATTGAAAAAAATGAAATGCTTTCTCAGTATTTAAAAGCGGAAGGTATTCCCCACGAAATTTTAAATGCCAAAAATCACACTCGTGAAGGAGAAATTATTGCGCAAGCCGGTAGACCCGGAGCTGTTACTATTGCAACAAATATGGCTGGTAGAGGTGTAGATATAAAAATAGGCGGCAATCCCGGTACCTCCGAAACTTATGAAAAAGTTAAGTCCTCGGGCGGATTATTTGTTTTGGGCACAGAGAGACATGATGCACGCCGAATAGACAATCAGCTTCGTGGTAGATCGGGCCGCCAAGGCGATCCCGGCGGGACTCAGTTTTTTGTTTCCTTGGATGACCACCTTATGCGAGTCTTCGGTGGAGATTCTATCAAAAATATGATGGGTAAACTGGGAATTAAAGAAGATGAGCCAATTCAAAATAGAATGATTACTAATGCGTTAGAAAGTGCTCAGGAAAAGATAGAGGGGTTTAACTTTGATGCCCGCAAACATGTTTTGGAATTTGATGATGTCTTAAATTTTCAACGCAAAGTAATGTATGAAAGGAGAAAAACCGTATTAACCGGGAGTAACGAGGAAGTTAAAAGATATATCGAGGATCTCCTTTCGGAAGCAACTGACAAAGATAGAGAAATCATAGAAGAAAAACTGAAAAAAGCGGACGAAGCTTATTTCGAAACACTTAGAAGAGTAATTCTACAAGCCACAGATATGTTTTGGGTGGAACACTTGGAGGTTATGGATTACATGAGATCTTCGGTCAATTTGCGGGCTTATGGCCAAAGAGATCCATTAGTGGAATATAAAAAAGAGGGCCTACGTTTGTTTAAAGAAATGGAAATTTCAATTAATCAAGAAATCATAAAGTTAATTCCACAGATTGTACCAAACATAAAACTATACAATGAACAAATAAAGCTAACCGAAGGCAGAGAAAATGTCTTTAATCTTGGGGAAAGTAACCCATCTCAGGCTAAGCCTGCGCCCAAAAATGAATCAGGCGAAAAGATCGGTCGCAATGACCCTTGTCCTTGCGGTTCCGGTAAAAAATACAAAAACTGTGGGTTAATTGGGACAGATGAACATAACCGATTAATGAACGAGAAGAAATAAACACAAAACAAAAGAGCTATTCCTAACTGGAGTAGCTCTTTTGTAACGCCTGTAAGCCCGTAGAATGCCTTTGTTTACAAGATAAAATCGATTTCCACCTTTCCCTCACCAGCTCTAATTTCTTTGATAATTGACCGAAGGATTAGCTTCTTTTCATGGAACTCTAAAGCTCCCCAGAAGTTATCGAAGTCATGCATTGAATTAACCAATTTAGCTAAAATATCAGATTTCTGTGTGGTTAGGGAACATATAGAAAGTAAATCGTTCCTCTCCTTATGGTTTCTTTTGAATTCTTTCTCTAATCTATCTAGATTAAATTGATATTGTTCTAGAGTTTCAATACCTCTCTCAAAAGCTTGTTCGTGCCTCTTCTTTTTCTCAGGCATAGATGCTATTTCTCGATTTAGTCTTTGAATATCTTTCTCATTATCAGCTAAATCCTGATCTTTCTGATCATAAATTATTTTATCTTGAACTTTTGGGTGAGAGTATAAGTTTTTGATATGATTTAGAACTTCTCCTTCAAGCTTAGTAGCACTCATTACTCTCGATGAGCATAT
>CAZQKP010000001.1:0-40638 GCA_964594005.1 uncultured Candidatus Saccharibacteria bacterium | reverse complement strand
GTTGTTGAAAGTCTCTGAGTTCCATTGCCAAGAAGAATTGTGTTCGCCTGAATATTTCCCCAGCCTGTGCCACCAACGTTTACTGAGAGAGTAGACGAAGCAGAGACCAATCCATTGACTGCTTGGAGTGGACCACTTAGTGTTCCCAAAGTTAATGTCCCTGCAAATCCATTAGTTGAAGATGAATTTACAAACGATGAGTATGCAGTTGATGATGAATATGCAAATGTGATTCTGCCAACTGAATCAATTGTAGTTGTGCCTGTTCCTCCAAAATATCCGTAGTTAGCTGAAATGCCAGTGGAAGAAGCATTACCATTAAGAAGCACCAAAGAAGTTGTGGCACTTTGACTTGCTGCAGGATGAGTAAATTCATCCTGGCTAAAACCTGCATCATTATTAAACCAAGAAAGTTTAATCGACGATGATGCAATCGTATTTACTTGTCCATTTGATCCAGTGTAAGCAAAACCTTGAGACAGGGACGAGAGATAGAGTGAAGAAGAGAAAGTAGAAGATGCGGTAGAGAATAATCCCCCGGTCAATCCAAGAGTCGTAGAGGTTGAGTTGTAACCCGAGTTAGATGTAAATGGAAATACTTGTGCTGCTATTGTAGAAGTCGAAACTGTTTGGACTAGACCATTAGAACCCAAATACGTGTAACCTTGAGAAAGATTGGAAAGATAGAGATTGGATGAGAAAGTGGATGACGCAGTTGAGAAAAGACCATTAAATCCAATAGCTGTGGAAGTAGAGTTGTAACCAGTATTTACTGTAAATGGGAAAGTAAAATTTGCATAGTCAGATCCAGCTGTAGCAGGAATTATATTTCCATTTGAATCTGTTTTAAGAAGTGCACCCGTTATGCCAGTTATAGCTAACCTGGATGTAGTTGCATTCGTAGCAAGCAGAGTTGGAAAGGTTGAAGTTGCGGTAGTGGTGGCTGTAAAGTAGGAAGCGACTATTTGGCCGACTACGGAGAGTGGAGCATACGGGGAGGATGTGCCAATGCCAATTGCCCCAGTTGAAGTTATTGTAGTTGTACCAGATGAACCAAAGTAAGCGGTGTAGGCCGAAAGAAGAGTTGAAGATGAGTTAAGAAAAGTTTGGAGTGCTGTCCAATTGTTGGCATTCCCGGTGTTAAGTGAAAGTGTGCCAGATGAACCTCCCAAGAAATAACCGACCGTGCCCGAGTAAGAAAGTGATGCTCCGATGGTCGGAGTAGAAGTTCCTTGTGTATTTAGTGTGCCATTTCCGCCAGCTGTGTAAACTACTCCGTTTGAAGAAAGATTTGAAAGATTAGAAATATTTTGAGTTGTGTTTACGTTAAAGGAAGTTCCATTGTAAGAAAGACCTGTGCCAGCAGTTGTAGTCGCAACCCAAGTTGGCGTGCCAGAAACAAGTGCAAGAACTTGGCCGTTTATTCCGGCTGATGTTGTCGACAGAGAACCACTACCGTTACCTAATAGAACAGTTCCTGCTTGAATGTTCGACCAGCCTGTACCACCACCAGGAACTGTTAGCGTGCCAGAAACTGTTGGGGTAAATGTTAGAGCAGAAGCTGTTGGAACAATGTTCTGACCAAAAGTTAATCCATTGAATGATGTAGTGGTTGTAGAAAATGCAATTGTTGATCCAGTTGTGGATGCGTAACCTGAACCCAGGTTAGTAATTCCACCACCCGCCCCCGCGTCTGTACCACAACCAAATTTTCCAGTTGTAGAATTCCAAATTAATTTATCTGCAATTCCCGAACAAGAAGAAAGTCCGCCACCAAAAATATATCCGGAGTTTAAATCAAGTCCTCCGATTATACTTAAGCCTCCCGAAAAAGTTGAAGTTGCGGTGGTAGAAGTTGCTACAAAATTATCTGCCACTACTTTACCCGAAACAGAAAGTGGTGCGTATGGTGAAGTGGTACCAATTCCAACACGACCGTTGGTGTTATCAAAAACAAAATTATCCGAACCACCCAATGTTCCGCCATTATTAAATTGCACATCAGTATTATTCCCTCCTGGTGTACCACCTCCACCTCCACCAGTACCGAGACAAGTACCGTTAACAGAAACGCAACCGCCTGTGACTGCGATACCACCGGCAAAAGTGGAAGTACTTGTGTTGGAAACTGACAAACTCGTCGCATTTACCGCAGTGTTGTTAATTGAACCTCCAGAAATTGATGGATTTGTGATGACTGTTCCGCTTAGCTGGTCGATTCTTTGACTTCCGGCAATTTCCTGGTAAATATTTGTGACCGAGCCACCACTCCCAGTCGAGAGGGAGTAGAACTTAGACATGATGCTGTTATTGAATTCCTGAAGTCTTGCTTCTAATTCTGTTTTAGTTACGGCATAGTCTGCCGGTCTTTCAATTATTCTTTCAACTACATTGGTTGTATTTACAATTCTAGTTGGCTGCGAGGAAGTTGTATTTTGCGCAACAACTTTTGGAATATTTTTTGTTTGGCTTTGAGTTGTAGCAACATAAGTTGTGTTAACAATATTTGGAGAACTATTAAACAAGCTCGCTAGCGGTAAATAAATTGAATTTTGGAAAAAATTATTTATAGTGCGATAAACAACTAAACCGGAATGGTCAACAGGATTTAATTCATCACTTGCTGCTGTTGCAACTGCAGCAGTTAAATTTTTTGTTCTATCCAAAAAATAATTATTTGCATAAGATGCACCGCCCAATGTATCGGAGACAAAGGCTAAAACTTTTGTGCTATTAGTTGATAGGGAAGAAGTTATACCGGAAATAGTTTTGTCAGTAAATTTTTTATCGCTTAGCGAAAGTTTTTCAAGTGTACCCAAAATATATGCTGGCGGATTTTTTAGAGCTAAGAAGGTTTGATTTACAAAAGAAAAGCTGACAGTGTTTAACACATTCCCCAAAGAAAGATAGGTGCCAGAAAGTTTGCCCGCATATGAATCCAGAAGTCCATCCGTTGAATTGTAAAGGTCATATGGTGAAGTGTTTATCTTCTCTGAGACATCTGCAATGGTTACGCCATTAGCGGAAAAATTGCTAGAAACCTGGTTAAAAGAGTTTTTAACTTCCCTCACCCCCTCTCGGAAACTAAACACTCTGTCCTTTAGGGAAACAAGGCCAAGAGTAAAAATAAGAGCTAGAGTAATGGGTAAAATCTTCGCTCCTAGGCTGAAATCATAAGCAAACAAAAATTCATGAATAAATTGGGACGTCTTTGGAAAAAGCTTTTTCTCTGGAAACTCTAGTTTGATTGGCTTATACTCTTGTCTTGTTTGTGCACCAGTAGAAATATCCTGAGTTAACTTACCATAAAAATTCTTAGAAAAATCATAAGAGGTTGGAGAATCCTTATATTCGCGGATTGACTCTTCACAAACATACCAAGTGTGACCAACTCTTTTTGCTAAGACTTTTTTATTTCGGCAAAGCTGTCCGATGTAATCCTTGGAGTAGCCGGTAAGCGCACTTGCTTCTTTGGCTGGAATATATTTCTTGCTGTCAAAAAATAAGTCAGAACCCATTACACTAATTATATATGTTTTGGGCGCCTGTAAGTTACAAAAAAATGAAAAAAACTGTGGATAAATCTCAATTTCTTGGCGATCCAAGATTTTGGGAAATATCCAAGATTTTGCTGAAAATTAAAAATAATTTTAGCCTTAAAATACGCCTAAAATTAAGGTTAGAAATTGACTCCTCATCAATTGTTTAAAAATTAGATGATCTTAGTCAAAAAATAGTGCTCAAAATATAAAAATACATCGAATTTCACAAATAGAGGCGGGCAGATAATAAGGAATGGACTGAATTAGATAAATATATCGCGAAAATATTAAAAAAATAATTTCAGACTCAATACAGAATTATAAAAAAATAAACCCTGGGTTATTATAGTAAGATTTATAAAATATATTATTAATTAAAAAAATATACTAATGTATACTAATATCTTTATTAATGTTTATTAATGTATAGTATGTACTTCCTTATACTTTTGCTACTTACCCTATAGACGCTCTCGCTGCCTAGCAATTCCCTAGATATCTTTTCTGGTGTCATTTTTGCTTTTATCATACGGTCAACCTCCAGTCTTAGTGCATGGCTTTTTACTACCTTGTTTGCCATTTGTTTTTTTACTCTTTGCCCATTATTTGCCCTTTCTTGGGCCTTAGCAGCCACGTACATGGAATTAATAGAATTTAGCTTTATTTCTTTATTGATTGTCGATACTCCCCTTTCTAGGATCCTTGAAATGAAACTAACACTACAGTTAGCCTTTAGGAGTCTCTCAATACAAAAACGCTCTTCATAGCTTATGTGAGATTTTTTATTGGACATAGGATTATCATATCAATATTTTCTATTTAAAGGTATGTGGAGAATTTATCAAATCTGAACAGGGATATAAAAATATGTTGTTAATTAGCAAAATATCGGATATACAAGAGGGCAATTAGCTAAAATATTTTATGGTAGTGAACATCTAGTAAGTGTTGCATCGAACATGTTCTGTTCGGGCCTGACTCCAAAATATTATCTCTACCACCTTTTGATAGCACTGAAACATGCAAACTAGGGCTTATATAGTTAGCCAAATAACACTCACTCTATGAAAAATAGAGTAATAGCAAGTAAAAATACTCAAGGTTAATTCTCCACATGCCCCGAAATAATTGATTGATAAATTAGACAAAGACTTATATAATGATATTAAACATATATATAATTATTATTAATCTTTGTTAAGCTTATAAAATAAATATGGCTAATTTATACATAACAATAAAGCAGGCGGCAAAGATACTTGGGGTCTCTCCCCTTACTTTGCGAAACTGGGATAACAATGGGAAACTCAAGGCTCATCGACACCCCATGAACAACTACCGTGTTTACAAGATCGAGGACCTTGAGAATGTAATTCAGGAAATTGAGACAAACGCGGGCCTACGAAGAAGTCCGAAAAAAGATATCAGGAAACTAATTGTTAAACATTTGGAGGAAGAGGATAAATAAAAATAGCTCCAACCTGAGCTATTTTTATTTTAGTAATTCAAGAATAATTGATTTTAATATTTCAGGATTGGCCTGACCTTTTGTTTCTTTCATGGCTTGACCAACAAAAAATTGAAAGACTGATTCTTTACCTGATTTGAATTCTTCTACGACTTTTGGGTTACCCTCAATAATATCTGTTACTATTTTTCTAAATTCTTCTGGGTCGTTTTTTAGAATTAGATTTTTATTTTTAGCAATCCCCTCCGGATCACCCCCTTCTTTAAAGACGATAGTCAAAATTGTTTTTGCATTTGTAGAGGATAGATCTCCCTTGAGAATCATCTCCATTATTTTTTGTAATCGGTCTGGAGTAATTTGACCCGGTGAAAAGTCCTGACCTACTTCTTTAGATAGACCTAGAATGGATGAAGTAATGTAGTTTGAACCAAGCTGTAATGTCTCCGGTTTACTTAATTTATTGAACTCTTCAAAGTACTCCCCTACCGCTCTGTTAGTCACATAAACTTCAATGTCTGAATCCTTCACGCCGTATTTTTTTAATCTGTCTCTTTTTTGTTGAGGCAATTCTTTTAGTTCTTTTCGTAATTTATCTGAATCAAAGTCCTTTATTTCACTTATCTTGAGTTTAGTTAAATCTGGTTCTGGAAAGTACCTATAATCATGCGCATCCTCCTTAGATCTCTGGCTTAAAGTCACTCCCTTATTCTCGTCAAACCCTCTGGTTTCCTGAACTACTTTTTCGCCTTTTTCTAAAACCTCCACCTGCCTTTTGAATTCATACTCAATTGCTCTACCCGCCGCTTTAAATGAATTAATATTTTTTACTTCGACTTTTGTACCAAAATTTTGATCCGGAGAAACTGAGATATTAACTTCTACCCTCATCTCACCCTTTTCCATGTTGGCTTCCGAAATACCCAAATACTGCAATAGTAGTTGAAGTTCTCTCCCAAAATTTATGACTTCTTCCGAAGAATGCATGACAGGTTCTGTAACCAATTCCATAAGAGGTACTCCTGCGCGGTTAAAATCAACCAAACTGGAATCAAGCCCTTCGTGGGTAGATCTAGCCGTATCTTCTTCTAAATGAACCCTAGTAATTTTTACTCCATTTAATTCTCCCCCTGAAACAAGAGGGTTTTTATACTGGCTTATCTGGTAACCCTTTGGAATGTCAGGATAAAAATAATTCTTTCGATCAAAGTAGGTTAGATCTGCTATCTTGCCACCCAGAGCTAGCCCTAACATAATTACTTTTTTTACAGCTTCTTTATTTATAGTTGGCAATGTCCCAGGATGTCCCAGACAGATTGGGCAAACATTTAAATTGGGTGTTTTGATAAGAGGTGCATTCTGGCAACCACAAAACATTTTACTTTTTGTGTTTAGCTCGGCATGGATCTCCAAGCCAATTGTCATTTTATACTGAGGCATGTGTTAACCATATATTACAGGCTCCGCATAATATTTACCAATTTTTGCTTAATTTCCTCTTTTTTATGGAGATCCTTGGTAGAAAAATCAATTATTTGCTCTTTGGTTTTAAAAAGTGACTTTATCTTGATTAATTCTTTCTCACTTACTAAATCAGTTTTGGTGAGCGCAATAACTTCTGGTTTATCTAAAAGGTTCTTGTCATATTTTTTAAGTTCCGTTCTCACCGTTTCATAAGCTATTAGCGGATCCTCATGCTCACAAGAAATACAGTGAAGCAATATTTTGGTTCGAGAAATATGCCTTAAAAATTTATGCCCTAAACCCTTGCCTTCACTTGCTCCAGAAATTAAGCCGGGTATATCAGCTATAATAAACCCTCTTAACTCTCCTAAATTTGGGGAAAGAGTTGTAAACTCGTAGTTGCCAACTTTAGCGTGAGCAGAAGTTAAAGAGTTTAGTAAGGTTGATTTACCAGCATTGGGTAAACCAATTAATCCAAGATCAACTACTAATTTTAATTCCACAAAAAATTCTCCGCTTTCTCCTTTTTTACCACTGGTATTTTGTTTTGGTCTTCTATTTTTTGGACCTTTAAAGTGAGCGTTGCCATATCCCCCAAATCCACCCGAGAGGAATAAAAATGGTTTTTCATTTAATATCTCCGTTTCAATTTTCGTTTCTGTATTTGTAAGAACACTGCCAATTGGTAATTCAATTGTAAGATCTGAACCCGCCTTGCCGTGCATATTATTTTTTTGGCCCGACTCGCCATTCTCTGCTTCGAAATCCTTTATAAACCTGTAGCGCGAAAGTAAACTCAAATCATTTACACCTTTTATATACACACTACCTCCCTTGCCCCCATCTCCCCCACCCGGGCCTGCCTTGTCCTTGCCTTTTTCGTGTTTCCAGGAGACAATCCCTGGTCCGCCATTGCCGGCTCTTATATTAATAGTGAGTTCATCGATAAACATAGGGGAATTTAAGCATATATATAGACAATTAGAAAGCTTTTATCTATCAAGGTTTATTAACTCTAGTTATCCACAATAAAATAGGTTTGCAAAAAATAAACAATTTGATACAAATATGGAAATCACCAAGAAATTAAGTTAATAGACTTGGTAAAGATTAAAAACCTTTATAAATAATATGGATGACGACGCAATTGACCCAAAAGATTTAGGCGAAGAAGATGAAGATTCTCTGGAAGAGGATGAATTTGAAGAACCTGGCACTAAAAAGAAATCTAAAAAACCTACAGACGATGACTCGCTAGATGCATTAGCTGAAGAAGAAGACGAGGCTCTGCCGGATGATTCATTTGACGATGTTGAACCAGAAGATATGTGGTAAAACTAAAAAGCCCTTAGGGGCCTTTTAGTTTATTTTGATAAATCTCTTTTTGCCAATGCGATAAGAACCGGGTTTAGGTGTATCATCTGTTAAAATCTTTTCATCAGTATCCATATTGGTAATTGCCCCTTCCGAAAGAAGTCGTTTAAATTCTGATTTGGAAGATATAATTTTTTCTCTTATTAAAACCTCAGAAAAACTGCCCTTAGTCTTAACTTCTAAAATACCCTCTGGTACACCCTTTCTACTAAATGTATTTTCAAAATTTAACTCTGCCTCCTCTCCTTCTTTCTCCGAATTCAAACTGGCAACTATAATTTTGGCCACTCGCTTTTTAAGCTCTAATGGATTTTTATTCACATCAAATTTTTTTATTTCCGAAGTTGGCACATCAGTTAATAGAGTAAACATAGGAATAATTGAGTCATCACCCAAAGCCATTATTTTGCCATATAAATCGTTTGGCGCATCCGTCAACCCGATAACATTTCCCTCACTTTTACCGATTTTTACTCCTTTAGAATCGGTAAGAAGTGGCACGGTCATAACAAATTTCTCCTTGCCTTTCATTGCCTGCATGAGAGTTCGGCCGGTTAGCATATTAAAAGTTTGATCCGTTGCACCCAACTCCAGATCTACGTCCATTGCCACACTGTCATAACCTTGCAGTAAAGGATAAAGAAACTCACGTAAATTAATTGACTCTCCCGCTTTCATCCTTTCTTGAAACATATCTCTTTCAATTAACTGCTGCACAGAAAAATTTTGGGCAATATTTAAAATATCTACTAAATTCAGTTTATTTAGCCATTCACTATTGTACAAAACCTTTACTGGATTAGGCCCATCAAAACGTACTACCTTGCCAGCTTGGGCAACATAATTTTTAGCATTCTCACGTAGTTCTTCTTGGGTAAAAAATTTTTCTCTAGTTTTCTTTTTGCCGCTGGGATCTCCCGCCTGGCCGGTGCCATCGCCAATAAGAAAAATCACTTCATGACCCAAATCTTGCCACTGCCTATGTTTTCTTATACCCACCATATGACCAATGTGCAATTTATCGCCGGTCGGGTCAAAACCTTGATATAGCTTTAATCTTTTGCCAGAAGATAGAAGCGCCTCAAGTTTCTCTTTAGTGGGGTAAATCTTATCAACACCGCGAGTAAGGAGTTCTTCTATTTTATCCTTATCTGTAATGGTTTTTTGGCCATCCATAGTGATTTTTAGGTATTATTACTCTAGCATAATTGTGATAGAATACGAAAATGCAAAAATGGGTTTCGCGATCCTTGAATTATATAGAAAAGCTACTGAAACAACATGGCTGGCGCAATATTATTATATTCGCTATCTCCTGCCTAATTGTACTCTCCGGCATTATACTTATTTGGGTTTCTACATTTAAAATTCCTTCCTTAGATACAATCGAGCAGAGAAAGGTTGATCAGTCCACCAAAATTTACGACAGTACTGGAAAAATTCTACTCTACGATGTCTACAATAAGGCTCGCAGAACAGTTGTACCTATTGAAGATATCTCGCCTTTTATTAAAGACGCCAGCATCTCAATTGAGGACAAGACTTTTTACTCTAATTCTGGTGTTAGGCCCCTAGCAATCCTGCGTGCGATACTAGTTGACCTTTTAACTTTAAACTTTACGCAAGGTGGATCTACCATCACTCAACAGGTTGTTAAAAAGTCCATTTTAATTGACGACAAAACCCCCGCCCGAAAATTAAAGGAAATAGTTTTAGCTTTGAAGCTAGACAAGGTTCTAACCAAAGACCAAATTCTAAGTATTTATTTAAATGAAAACCCCTACGGCGGCAGTATATACGGAGTAGAGGAGGCTTCCCAAACATTTTTTGCAACTAGTTCCGCAAGTGTGAGCCTGGCGCAAGCTGCTTATTTGGCAGCAATACCTCAAGCCCCAACTTTTTATTCGCCATATGGCAAAAACAAAGCTGCCCTGGATGAGAGGAAAAATTTAGTTTTAAAAGAGATGTTAAACGATGGCAAAATTACCAAGGAACAATATGACCAAGCGCTAAAAGAAAAAGTAGAATTCCAGCCCAAGATTTCGGGAGGAATTAAGGCCCCCCATTTTGTAATGTTTGTGAAAGATTATTTGGAAAAAAAATATGGAGCGGATGTACTTGAATCAGGCGGTCTCAAGGTAATCACTACTTTAAATTATGATTTGGAGGCAAAAGCAGAAGCAATTGCAAACAAATACGCTCTCTCTAATGAGAAAAACTTTAACGGTTCCAATGATGCATTCGTAGCAATTGACCCCAATACGGGCGGGATCTTAACCATGGTCGGCTCAAGGGATTATTTTGATACTGGAATAGATGGCAATTTTAATGTTGCCACTGCTCACAGACAACCTGGCTCCACTTTTAAGCCCTTCGTTTATGCAGAAGCATTTATAAAAGGCTACACACCAGATACAGTTTTGTTTGATGTACCAACTCAATTTTCAGTTAAGTGTCCACAAGATAATCTTACAAGTGATGGCGACTGCTATTCGCCTAAAAACTACGACGATAAATTTAGAGGGCCGATGACCCTGCGCAATGCCCTCGCCCAATCAATTAACGTACCATCAGTTAAGGTTTTATATCTAGCGGGCATAAGGGATTCCGTGGAACTTGCCGAAAGTATGGGAATTCAAAGTCTGGGTGATCCAAATACCTATGGCCTAACTCTGGTTTTGGGAGGTGGCGAAGTATCTCTTCTTGATATGACTTCTGCATATGGTGTTTTTGCCACGGAGGGGGTAAGAAATCCATATACTGCAATTTTGCGGGTGGAAGATAAAAACGGCAATGTTTTGGAGGAACTTACCCCTAACCCAAGCCAAGTCTTAGACCCTGAAATCACAAGAAAGATTTCAGATATTCTCTCAGATAATGTCGCCCGAACTCCACTATATGGTCCTAATTCAGTTATCTATTTCTCAAATCAAGATGTAGCGGTTAAAACTGGTACTACCAACGATTACCGTGATGCTTGGACAATTGGTTATACCCCAAATATTGTAGTTGGTACTTGGGCCGGGAATAACGACAACACCCCCATGGCCAAAAAAGTCTCAGGTTTAATTGTGGCCCCCATGTGGCGTGCATTCATGGACGAAGCCTTAAAAGCTGTGCCATCAGAGTCATTTATTAAACCAGTGGTTGAAAACACCACAGACTTAAAACCGGCCTTACGAGGCAAATGGCAAGGTGGAATTTCTAATTTGCCTCCAGGAATTGACCTCTCAGCCTCCAATACTCCACAGGAAATATTGATTGGGGGTGTTCATTCTATCTTATATTGGCTAGACAAAGACAACCCTCGTGGGGCACAACCCACAAATCCAGCCGATGATCCTCAATTTGAAAGATGGGAGTACCAAGTTCGACTTTGGGCCGAGCAAAACGGCTTCCAATAGCTATTTAATATCTAGAATTGCAAGCTGGGTGTAAGCTTTAATACCTTCTAAAATTGATCTTTTGTTAATAAAAATTGTGTTCCTTCCCGCAGGAGAGATTTTCACATAGAGAACATTATTTTTTATCTCTATATTTTCTTTGAATACTTCTACCCCTGTGTTTTGTTTTATTATTTCAATTATCTTACTTTTATTTCCTTCGTTATCTTCTATATTTTTCGAGAATTTTTTTAAATACTTAGAAATGTCGTCCAACATTTTATTTATTCATTGGCATAACTAAATAGAGAAAGGACTTATCGGAAACTCCTTTTATGACCATGGGCTTATTGTTATCCGAGAATGAAAGTGAAACACTGTCGGAATCAATAGAATTAAAACAATCGATAATGTATTTGTAATTGAAACTAATATTAAGCTCCTCCCCTTTTATTACAGCGTCTAATGTATTCGTATTCTCGCCTATGTCCATATTCTTGGTGGTAATCTTAAATGTCTTATTTTTGGGTGAGATTGAAAAAACAACTTGGCTAAATTTATCCGAAAAAATATTAGAAATTCTAAGAGAACTTACCAAATCCTGCTTTAGTAAAACGACTTCTGTTTTTGTTTCTTTAGGCACGATCTGTTTGTAATCCGGAAATACCCCATCTATAACTCTAGATGTCAGATACAGGTCATTAAACACAAAAGAGATCTGGTTATCGTTTAAACTGACCTCCACATCTTCTTTAATATCTTCCAGAGATCTCACAATATCTCCTACATTTTTAAATGGAATTAATATTTGAGTGAATTCTTTGTGTTTTTTAACCGGCAATTTCTTTTCTGCCAATCTAAACGAGTCGGTTGCAACAAAAATCACACTATCTTCTTCGGAGGAGACCAGGATACTAGAGAGAACTGGCCGTATGGATGAGACAGAGGCACTGTACATAACTGATTTTAATCCCCTCAAAAGTGATGGCGAATTAAGTGTAAATGGTGTACCAGAAACCCTTGGGATATTAGGGAAGTCATCTACTGGTTGAGTTTTTATGAGGGACTTAGAATGTTTTGTTTCAATCTTCAAGTTATTATCCACAACTTCCAGAGTAATATTCTTATCATTGGTTAAATTTGAGATGAAATTATATAAAACCTGGCCTGGTACTGCTACTCTACCTGGTTTTATCACTTTAACTGGTAAATTAATTTCAATACCAAGATCCAAGTTGGTAGCCTTGATTTTGAGATTGGTCTTATCAGCTTCCAAAAGTAGACAATTCAAAACTGGCAATGTAATGTTTTTACCTGTAATTTTTTCGGCTTTGCTCACCGCGTAAACCAACTTTTCTTTTATACACTCAATATTCATAGTATTTATTTTTTATTTAAAACAAAAGCACTATTAGGGATGTGGATATGGGGATAGTTCATAAAATTTTCATAATCTAGTTTGTTTTTTGGCAATTTTTTATTCCGTTTTGGTGTGGACAGCTTCATAACAACTTCATTTTTGTATTTTTCTTCCCCAGGTTTTATTTCTTTATTCACATTTTTTTTTATTGAATTAACAAGTTATACAGAAGTTTTTACACAAAGACAGAGCGTAACTGATTGATCTCTTGAATTAAAGCTTCGTCCGCTTTCATATCATTTTTTATTTTTTCGCAGGAGTGCATAACGGTAGTGTGGTCTCTACCTCCCAACTTCTCACCAATCGCGGGGTAAGAAATGTTAAAGTCTTCTCGCAGAATGTACATAATTATTTGACGCGGCTTAATAATTTCTTTTTTTCTGGTTTTGTCATAAATCAGTTGTTCCTCAATGTTATAAAAATCTGCCACGGTTTTGACCACCTCCTTGGGTGAGACAAGTTTTTTGGGTCGCGCATTATTTTTAACATAATTTTTTATTTCAGTTATAGAAACTTCCCTGTTTCTTAGTTGAGCTTGGGCATTAATGAAATTTATTATGCCTTCTAGCTCTCTAATGTTGCCGACCACTGAATAAGCTAGGTAATCAATAGTTTCTTTCGATGGTGGAAAGGCAGAATTGGTTGATTTAGATCTTATTATTGCGGCACGGGACTCGTTGTCTGGCGCCGGAATGTCAATTACCATGCCAGCACTAAAACGAGATTTCAGTCTTTCCTCTAGGTCTTGAATTAATCCCGGGTGTTTGTCCGAGGAAAAGATAATTTGCTTATTGTTGTCATAGAGGTGGTTAAAAAGATGGAATAATTCCTCCTGCACCTTGGCCTTGCCAGAGAAAAATTGGATATCATCCATAATTAAAACATCGTATTTGCGTTATTTTCCTTTAAAAAGATTGGGTTTATTAAGTTGGATTGCATTTTTTTACTTATGGGCAAATTTTTCAGAAGTGGTGTAAAAAACCTTTCGGCCGCTCGCGTTTTTTAGAAAATTTCCCACAGCTTGGATTAGGTGGGTCTTGCCATGTCCAGTGCCACCATAAATAAAGAGTGGATTATAAACAATACCTGGTTTGTTTATAACTGCTTGGCTTGCAGCATAGGCAAATTCATTGAACGGTCCCACAATAAATGTTTCAAAGGTGTAGCGGGGGTTGAGTCCGTCTTCTTTGTTAATATATGTATCGGCAATCGGCAGCTCTCTGGTAATAGGTAATATTTTGGGCTCAACATGATGCCCTCCATCTTCTTTATGGATTACATACTGTAGTGACTGGACATTGCCGGCGAGCGATCTTAATACTTTTAGAATAGAGTTGTGGAATTTACTGGACAGCCAGTCCTGAACAAACGTATTAGGTACACCCAGATAAACAGTGCTACCATCAAGTCTTACAATTGCTGTATCCTTAAACCAGGTGTTGAAATTAGGCTTTGAGAGAGAAAGTTCCATTTCGACCAAAACGCTGTCCCAGAGTTTTTTATTATCCATATTGTTCTAAGAATTATATCTATAATAAATAAAGTAGATAGTTGCCGGAAAGCTACTCTTATGTTAATAATATGTGTATAAATTGTTTACAGTGAAAATTAGATGAATTTTATAACATATGTCAAAAACTTATAATCCCAAGAAAAGAAAAAGAGCAAAAACGCATGGTTTTTTGGTTAGATCCAAATCCAAGTACGGTCAAAATACCCTATTGCGACGCAGGAGAAAGGGCCGAAAAAAGCTCTCGGTCTCAGGTAGATAAATTTAGTTATGCTATCCAAAAAAAGAAGAATAGACAGGGAAATTTTTCCTTATATTCTTTCTCATAATAAAAAAATTAACTCCAAACACCTTCTTTTGTATTTAAGCAGGCAAAAAGTGGAAAAGCCGAGCCAGTTTTCTTTTTCTGTTTCCAAAAAGATTTCAAACTCCGCAGTAAAACGGAATAAATTAAGAAGATGGGGCTACGAGGTGATAACTAGTTTAGAGAATAAGGTTAAGCCCGGATACTTTTTATTTTTTCAATTTAAAAAAAATAGTGAGCCACTTACTTTTAATAAATCCAAAGAGGAAATTCTGGAGTTACTTAATTCCGGAGCTGTGATAAGATAAAGCCCATGTCGGCTATATTTAGTGCACTTATCTCCAAACCCCTGTACAACGGTTTTATTGTTTTAATGAAAATCCTGCCTTTTTTTGACGCCGGAATAATCATAATAATCTTTACTATTATTATTAAGGTGATTCTTTTACCACTTTCAATCAAGGCTTCCAAAGCCCAGATCGAAATGAAAACGACTGAAAAAGATTTAGCTAAAATTAAAGAGAAATATAAGGACAATAAGGAGGAACAAGCTAGAGCTACGATGGAATATTACAAGGAGCGTGGCATAAATCCCCTTGCAGGTTTTCTGATTCTAATTATTCAGCTGCCAATTTTAATTGGCTTGTATCGGGTTTTTATTCGCTCTGGTTTGCCCCAAATTAACTTGGGCTTACTTTACTCTTTTGTTTCTCCCCCAGCTTCAATTAACATGGCCTTTCTAAATTTAATAAATATATCTCAAAAGAGTATTATTTTGGCTGCTATCGCTGGCATATCCACCTACTTCCAAATTAGCCTTGCCAACCCCACCCAAAACTCTGGTGAACAGGGTGACTTTGCCCGAGCAATGTCCATGCAGATGAAATACTTCTTCCCCTTTTTTATGGCGTTAATTGCTTATACTATTTCCTCTGCAGTTGCCCTCTATCTAATCACCAGTAACATATTTGCAATTGCCCAAGAATATTATATTCGAAAAAAATACCACACAGCTGTTTTAGTCGAGTAACTATTTGGTCAAATCCAAACTCCACAAGCTATTATCAATTTTATTCATAAACACTAGGTATTGTTCATTTTGAGAGAGAAATGGTTTTATCACATCAATGTCTACTCGAGCGTCTGTGGAGAGATTTTCTATAATGGCGGAGGTATTGGTTTTTAAATCATATTTCCAAATATCATCACTTTCTTCTTCCAAACCCTGATACCAATTGATTAATGTATTTGGGCCAATAATCCTTTTAGGCACGGCGCAATAAACAAATTGTGTATTTTTTTTACTCCAGACACATTTTTCTGGGAATGTAGCGGGGCTTATATCGGTTGAGGCTTTACTTTTGGAACTCCAAATAGACATTTTGGCAATGTTATCTTGGCTTAAATAAATTATTTGGGCTACGTCCGGGCTAACTAAAGTAGAAAGACCATTAACATCACCCAAAACTTTTTTAACCCCACCTGTGCCTGTATCGACTAAATAGAGATAACCCGGAATGCCAGGGTAAGGTTTGGTGTTAAGGGCTACTGTTTTAGAGTTCACAAATTGAGAGTTGAGTTCAGTAATTGGGGAGTTCCAAATCTGTTTCTTTTGTCCTCCCGCAAAGGTGGAAACAAACCCAGAAGAGTTGTCCGGTGTTACTACCAGATAAAACACACTTGTATCAAACACGGAAACATCTGAAATATTCTTTGGAAAAGGGGTGCCCGAGACCGTACTATCTGTACTGGTCGAGTTTTTAAGGGTTAAACCATAGGTGTCTACTGTTTCATTGTCGTCTTTTAAATACCTGGCAATTAAGGAATTATTTTTATTGCCCCATTGTGCATCATAAACCAGCGGTAGGGTTGTGTTGGATATCCTGGTCTTGTTTGGAGAAAACATTTCCACCTCATAAATATGACCAGTTGCTTTTTCAATGTAACGCACAATTGTGCCAGCTTTTAGATCCAAACTCCCAGCGCCTGAGACTGGTTCGGCGGATAATTCTCTAAGCTTTTGAGTAAAATTTTCAGCCGGAGGGTTTATGGGAGGATTTTGGTTAGTAGTAGTTCCTGGCGGATTGGCTGTAACATTATCGTTTCCTCCAAATGGAAAAAAATTTTTAAAAACACTTGGAGTGTTGCTTGTGCTTCCACCATTCCCTAAAAGAATAAAATAATAAGCAATCAAGCATATTAAAAATAAACCTAGAATTGCAGATATTAAAATAAAGACAGATTTACGAGACATATTATGGGCCAAAGCTTACATGCCAATGCGCTCCGCTTGAGTTAGGGTCTTCAGCAGTCTCATATGAGAAATTAGCATGGGTGCGATCCTTAAGGGTGACTCCAAATGCCAGTTTAGAAAACGGGTTAGCTGCTCTTGAATCAAATTTACTCAACAAGGCAGTTAAAGCACTATTTTGAGATCTCAAATCCACAACGGGTTTGCCGGGACCGTGAGATACATGACCTCCTTCTGTTCCACCGGTCACGATAATCTGACAATTGCAGTCTTTAGACAAGCGAGTGAGACCGTCGATAGCATTTACCGGCAAACCATTTACATTTGTGCAACCCTTAGTTTGGCCACTCGCACAGGGAGCTAGAGCCACCACTACTTGGCCACCAGATTGGGAGGTCAGTATGGATCTTACATTAGCATCATCAGCAAGTTGCTCGGGGGTCATGGGAGTGCCAGGAATCACATTTGTGGGCGCTGTGACTTGCGCGGTGGGTAATTTACTTAAAAAACTAAAATCAAGTGTTTGAGGATTAATTGTATTAAGAATAACCCAGGCGCTTATAACCAGAAGTAAACCAATAATCGCATTTTCAATAAATTTTCTACCATCTTGTTTTTTTTGTAAGGCGTCAGTTGTAGCGTATGTAATTCCCCCAAAAGTAATCATGACGAAGGCCATGACTGCGGCTATACCAATAGACAAGTTAATTATGAAGGGTATGTATTGAGGAAGTGTTATTGTGGCTGGTTCGTTGTCTAGAGGCGCTAAAACCTGGTATTGAATTTGTTGGCTTTGAGCTAAGGCCAAAGAAAATTGAAGACCAAATAAGGTTAAAAGAACCAAGGCTAATTTTAAAATTCTTCTACTCATTGTTAAAATTTAAATTAAAATTACTGGTAGCAGCTTGCAGGATCTTTTGAGAGTCCTCAACTCTAAGAGAGATGTTGGAGGTGCCGCTAGTTCCCTCTTTTTTTCTAAACACTTGAGTATTGGCACTCACATCATTATCAGTTGGGACTCCGTTTATCGACCATTTAAAAGAAATATATGGAGAACTAAGATCTTTTATCCCAAAATAAAATGGTATACCCATAACTTCTATTTCTTCTCCCCCCAAATTTAAATTATTGTTTAGAGCCTTTTGAAATTGTAAACCATAAATCGGATCGTCCTGATAGAGCAAGAGTTTAGGATCAACAGGTGTGGTAATAATATGTCCTCTGCCTGAGAAAATCCCATCTAAAGACGAAACTTCTACAGTTACCTCAAGTGGCCGTGCGATGAGGGAACCAATAGTGGTGAAAGTATTTTTGCCGTAGCCCGAGGAATCATCTATCACATTGCTATTCATCTCCCATTTATAGATTAAATTCTTGGTTGGAATCTCGCCACTACCACTACTTATATGGGGAATTGCGATAAAAGTAATTTTGTTTTCATAACTAAACAATGCCTTGCCGCGATAAAATGGCGGAGTAAAACTTTCTGATTGCCATAAAATATCTACACTCGAAGGCCTTACCTCAACAATTTTCTCTAGATTTTGGCCGGAAGCGGCAGAGACATCGATAGTCAGAATAGTATGACTGTTTAAATCACCCACAGTGAAACTGAAGGTTTTATTCCCCGTGCCAGATTGTTTTACAACCCCATTTATTTTCCAGATTATTCGGGAAGAATCCAGATCAATACTGTAGTCGGTTAATCTAACGTTAACCACTTCGTTGGGGTGGGGACTTTCGGGAATTAGCTCTACATTTAAATCTGAATTATCAACTCCCGGTATTTGCGCAAAACCTATTGCTGGCAATAAAGATAAGGCCAGTATGGTCGAAAAAACATACTTCATCTCTATAATTGTAACACGTCAAATTGTATCTAAACGTGGATTATGCACACTAGGCTGCTTTTTCTAGATCCGAAGTCTCTTGAGACGTTCCGCTTGAGTGCAGGCCCAATCTTCTAGCTACTTCCAGCCTCTCATTTCTTAGTCTTATTGCCTCGTCCCCCTTCAAATTATAGACCTCTCCCGAGTTTTTGTTTCTAGCCGCCTCCAAATTTTCTTCCTCTACTGTTTTTTGTCGGTTCTTTCTTCTAGCTGCTTCCCAATTTTGTTCATCTACAGTTTGATTTTTATCCTTAGCCACTTTTAAGTTTTGTTCGTTTACATTTATCGGCTCTTTGTTTTTATCTGTATCCAAGTTATATTTATCTGTAACGTTGTTTAATCTTTCTCTCGCGGCAACTGCGTTTTCCTTACTATTAAAGCCTGGATTTGTATTCTTCGCAGGCAATTCGCGTAGCCTTTCCGCTTTTTCTTGAGCGGGTTTGTTTGGTTCTGTCTTGGCTGGAATAATTAATTTATTTACCACTCCAGATCCAGGTATGCCCATGCTAACCTTATTTAGAATATCTGGCCTAGAGACAAGCATATTAAAAAGTCCATCTAGACTCCATAATGGCAAGTCATCAATTAGAGGAACCATTTCCAAAAGAAAAGTTCCAAGTAATCCAAAAGCTCTCGAAGGTTTAGTTAGACTTTCTCCTCTCATCTGGAGATACAAACCGAAACTCATTCCAATAATTAAATCAAAAAAAGGATTTGTAAATTCACCAATAACCAATAAATCGAGGCCAGCTTGTAAAAGATCACAAACGAATAAGGCACCAATTACTAGCCCCCACTCCATTAAGCTTATTTTGGATCCATTTTCTTCTCCATTATCCATTTTGGGATTCTTCCAGTTGTCTTTTTGCCGCTTTAATAGCTAGAACTTGGGATGGATCAGAGGTAATGATTTGTTCTTCGGTGTAGGATGGGATTATTTTTATAGCCACATGTTTTAAGCCCGCAAAAAATATTCCCTCCCCCACGTCAGACTCGAGGAGAAGGTATTTTTCTTCATCGGTTAAGTTGAAGACAGTTTGTAGTTTATCTATCACCGTTGGTGACTGCTTTAATAGAATTTGAATTGAAGAGTTCGTAATAATTGGCGTGCCGTAATTTGACTTCATGAAATCATCTACGTCCTGAGTAATTGTTGCAAGCCCTAAATAATATTTTCGGCCTCTTTTGGCAAGAGATAACAGGAAAGAAGCGGTGTCATCTGATTTCATCATCCACCATGCCTCGTCAACCACAAGTAATCTTTTCTTTAAGTTCTTTCTAATGGCACTCCAGATAAAGTGCATTACAATATACATAGCAATCGGCTTCAGTTCATCCTCCATATCGCGCAAAGAGAAAACAATAAATTTTTTATTTATATCTACATTGGATGGCTTATTAATAAAACCAGCCCAAGTGCCGCGAGTGTATTTGGAGAGTCTTTGTGCTAGAGAGTCTCCCCCCTCCATACCCGAGAGAACTAATTCAAAATCGGACATAAGAGGCGGCTCTAAATTCTCAAAATTAGAATCCGGAGTTATATCTTTTAGGGCGTATGTTTCTGAAATGGCGCGATCAATAATAGCGTCTTCCTCAGGTGTTAAGCCGCCCATCATTATTCTAAAGAGACCAACTAAGTTAATGATATTAGTACGTAAGACTGAAGAAAATGATTCGTCTTCCGATGGGTGTGGCAGTTCAAAAGGATTTATATGGTGTTCAGAATTAAGGGAAATGTTGAAGTACCTGCCGCCCACTGCTTCAGCTAGATATTCGTACTCTCTTTCTGGGTCAATTACAATAACGTCTGTATCAAACATAAGTGTACGAAGTATCTCTAGCTTGGTGCAAAATGATTTGCCCGCACCGGACTTGGCAAAAGTAATGGAGTTGTAATTCTCCAAGGAAAAGCGATCAAATAAAACTAGAGAAGAATTGTGGCGATTGATGCCGTAGAGAATTCCTTTATCCGAGGTCAGGTCGAAGGAAATAAAAGGAAAAAGAAGTGACAGGGGTGAGGAGTTTAATTTACTATAAACTTTAAGTTCGTCTGTGCCCAAGGGAATTGATGTGCGGAAAGATTGCTCTTGCTGAAAGAGAGCGGGCTTAAGGTAAACCAATTTTGCCTCCAAGATTGATTTTATTTCTGACTCTATTTTATCCAGTTCCTCCATACTATCGGCGTAGATACTTATATATAGACCGACATCAAAAAGCTTCTCTTGGGCTTGTTGCAGTTGATCACGTAGACTCTCCAAGTCTTGATAGGCAGTATCCAGCATTGGATTTCGAACAAGCCCCTTAGCTTCGCGGGTATTAATCTGGCTTTGGACCTCCGCTACCTTTTTCTGGAAAGTTTTTAAAGCGCCCGCGGAGTCTATGGGAGTAACAAAAATAGAAACATCAAAAATTTTGTCCAGATTAATTATCGGCGCAAACCAGTTTTCCGAGAGGTATCTTGGGTAAGAAATAACAAAAAATCCTCGCACAATTTTTTCGCCTAAATTTATTTCTTTGGGAGTAACCTTAAGTGCACTGGGGGCAATAACATCTTTTAACTCTAGGCTGCTAGAGTCATAAATCTCCTGCGGCAAAATAGTTGAGATCGGTTCTTCTTTTTTTGGTTTTAAAAAATCGAGTAAGGCCATTAGTTTAATTTAATTGGTTTTTCTGTGTCCCCTGGATTAAATATTTTATAAAACAACTCAATCACTTCTTCCGTACCCAAACGAATAACTCGAATACCACAACGGGAAAGACCTTGCTCAACTACCGAGACTCTTTGCTCTAGCTGTGTACGATTCTCCTCAAAATTTGCCTGTTTTTCTTCTTGTTGTTTATTGGCAGATTTTTTTTTAAAAATATTTAATTTACTCAAGCCCGCATTAGGTCCTTGAAGTTTAACTAGTGCCGGATCGTATGACACTATGATAAAAAAGCTTTTAGTCATAATGCTGGTACTTTCCGTAAATTTTTTAATAAAATCGATATATTCCCTGGTCTGTATTTTCATTAAGTCATTGGTCTGTTCTTTATAGCGTCCTTCCAAGAGAGCAATATAGGGTCTAATGTCTAGGCGCCTAGATTCGATTGAAATTTCTACCGGAAAATCGAGCGAGTTTAAAAAATCTTGGAATTGTAAAATGATCGCGTTTCTTTCGTCGTCCGATTTTAAAGAAAAGTTGATAGAAGAAGCCAAAACTACCCCGCGCATGGAGTCATTTTTCAAAATCATGATGCCATCCTTGACTTCTTTTATGGGAACGAACTCTTGAGTTGCCTTGGAACTGATTGCCATATTTAAATTATATCACGAAAACTAGCTTGTTCTCTTGCCGCTTTCACTCGTAACTGGATTTAGATTTTCATTTATGTCCAAAGACCAAGACAATTCCTTTAGTTTGCTTTGAGAAAGCCTTGGAACGGTTACAGTATTAGCTTGGGCAGCCTTTTCTTTTGCGGGTTCAATTTTTTTCACCTCCTTTCGCCAGATATAGAGATTGCCTCTAGTGTAATACATAAAAGCAGACTCTAGAAAATCAATAAACGGTTTATTATTTATTTTATAAAAAGCTAAAGAGAGACCCAATCCGACAGCTCCAACCATTAACGGGATCGCTATAAATAAGTTGAGGTAATTGTAAAAAATAAAAGCCATACCCCCACCTCCTACTAAGTAAACGAACTGTTTAACGGTAAATGGTCCGATAACCTTATCTTCTATTTCAATAAATTGAGGGACTTGGTATCTCATTTTAGTTTATTGGCTCGCGATAGGGATCAACTGTGTATTTTTTGGGGGCATCTGAGCTAGGTGTTTCTGAAATACTTGGGGTAACTGCCTTAAGTTTAGTCTCCACTATAGTTGGTGGGGTTATTGGTTTTGTCTCAACTTTTTCTGAGGCAATATTAACTTCTGGGACTTTTAGGGGTTGTTGTACTGTCTCTTCATTTTTGGCTGGATAAGTTATGCCCGAAGCAACTTCTTCCTTGGGAATACTTATTGGTTTAAAAGAGCTGGCTACTTTTTCTGTTTCAGGTAGTAGATTTGGCTTCAGCTCTGGTATTGTTGTGTCAGGTTTTTCTTTGATATCGCTTTCTGGTTTTTTGTTGTCCAAAATAATTTTTACGCCAAATTCGAAGACTCTCTTCTCTAATTCAGAAATAATTTGTTCAGTTAAAAGTTTAGAAGTTTTTAAATCCTCCAACAGATCTGTGTAGAGATCATCCGGATTTTCAACTCCGATAAGAACTAATGCAACTGTGTTTATTAAGCTTTCAGTCTGGCTTTCGTTAAGCGAATACTTTCGGGCAACTTCCTTAGTTCGATCTTCCCAGATAGAACTAAATATAAAATCCTGGGCTTCCGGTGGTAGCTTTTTTACGTAATCTGGTATTTCTATTTTATTTTCGTCATTCATATTATGAAGCTCCTCCTGCTGGTGGTGGTGACGGTGGAGGTTCTGGGGCTGGGGCCGGGGTCGGTGCAGGCGCTGCAGCAGGGGCAGCTGTTTCAGCCGCTGCTTCACCTGATTCTTTGTCGATATCTTTTTGATAATCCTTCACCGCTTCAGCTAATTTATCTTTTGAGTTCTTTTGTTTGGCAACTCCCCTTACTTTTCTTGCCAAAGCCTCTCTATCTTTTTTGGTCATTGGCATGTTAGTTACCCCAGCCACATTGGTAACAAGGCCCACCGTATTTGCCACATATCGCCAAGCCTTGTTTGTCCTAGTATCGTGCTCCCCAGTTTTAACTTGATCTTCCAATTTCTTTCTCTCAACAACTGTCATTCTTTCTGCTGGAGATTTTCTGTCGTCAGCATCAAGTTTTCTTTGCGCTTCCAAAGCCACTCTGTTTTCATGGCCCTTTCTTCCCGCTTCTGCATTAACTCTTTCCGCGTATTTTTCATTTAGTTTTCTCTCTTCTTGTTCCTTAAATTCCTTTTCGTCTTTTTCAAGTTTTTCGGCGGCTGATTTTGTTTCTTTCTTGTTCCTGTCTAAGGAAGCGAGGGTTGTTTTCTTTGTCTCGGATTCCGCTCTTAGTCGATTTATCTCTGCAGCAAGAGCTGGGTCACTTGGTATACCAAATTTTTTATGACTCTCCTCTTTTTCTAATGCTGCCTTGAGGTCTTTTTCAATTTGGTCTAAGGTTCTGCCCTCATTTAATTCCGCCTCATAGGCTTTTTGAGCACTATCCGCCGCTTTCTGGGCTTCTTCTTTTCTTTCTTTAAGTTCCTCCTTAGCCAATTCATCTTTCTCTTTGGCTTCGGCATATGCGGTGTCAGAAGGTTTGTACTTCTTAGCCTCTTCTTCCGCTTTCTTTTGTTGCTCCTCTCTTATTTTTCTAAAGTTCTGTTTAGATGCGTCCACTTTGCCAAAATTAGTACCGGTGGCACTTGCCAATTTGCCAAAACTATCTGTAGCCCGTGCATCAAAACTAGATGTGGCGGCCTTATTACTTGCTGATAACGTTCTTCTGGCGATAAATCCCCGAACTCCGCTTTTAGTTGAGGCATCTTTAAGCCCCTCCCTCTCTGAAAGTGCTTGTCCGACCCGACCAACAGTTGCGCGGCCAAATCTTGCTGTACTCCCCACCAAAGCGCCTCCCGCAAAACTTGTCGCATTACCAACTGCAGAACCGATTAGGCTGTTGCCCTGACTCGCAGTTTTTTTGGAAATAATTAAACTGGCAATAAGTAAGCCGATAATTATGGCAAAATTCAGAATAAGATTAAAGCCGCCTCCGCCAGCAGGGTTTTTATTATCAAAGGCATCCGCGAAGCTACCTGTAGTCAAAAAACCCGGACTGTACATTAGAGTAATATTTATCCAAGTTAAAATCATAAAAATAGGCGCAAAAAGAATTTGGCTATTGAAAGCAGTCCACCATTGACTGGCATATTTTTTCATAAAAGGTAGTCCTAAACCCATATAGGCTACTGGGGATAGCATCATAAGAATAATCAAAACCATGTATCTAACGGCGAATACAATTGAAACCGCAAAAAAAACAAAAGCTGCAACTAGAATTATGAGGGCGTTACCTAGCGCTGATATTAAAAAGCTTGATGTTTCGCCCAAACTATTAGTAACCTTTGCGTCGTAAGCGCTGGTTAAATGTAGCGCACCCATAATAGGATCAGCCAAACCATAACCCGTGCCACAATTTCCTTGAGCATCACAACTCGCCTGTTTTCCTCGATTTGTATCTAGAATTGATTGATAAAATCCAATAGTCACGATATTAGAAGTATCTATGATTACTTTGGTGAAAAAAAGGCTGAAATTAATAAGAATTGAGGCTAAAACAATTCCAGTAATAAATGATTTGATTCCATCTCGACTGTTCAAGTTAATAATTAGTTTTATACCCTCGTAAATAAGTAGGAAAATAAAAAAAACATTCATCAGATCCCTCACAACTTTCCAGGCCGTATTTATGCCAGTTAATGTAGCGAGATTTGTTTTCATCCTCACAATTGTCCAGTCCAAGACAAAGTTGAGCCACAAAGCTGCCCAACCCATTAAATAAGAGAGAAGACCCAATATTAGATTGGCGATATTGGTCAATGCCCAATCAATACAACCTCCAAAATCCCAGGGTGAGCAGGCAGCAGAAGCTATGTGGAGGGGTACAAACAGTGGTATGAGCACTAAAACTATTAAAATAAGATAAAAAACCTTTTTCATCAGAATCTTTTTATCCATGTCCATTGTCCTCCACAGTTTTCACAATCTGTGGCTGTGCTTATATCTACCGCCTTAGTACAACTTAGGTCCGCACTTGGGACTGTAAGATAAACTCTGGCTCGTAAGTTTCCGGCGCTATCAAATTCTACACTGCCACCGTGAGGAGAAACCGCAGCGAGGACACACTGCAGGCCCTGACTTGTAACATCTGGTGTACATTCTGCCCCCACGATTATGGCTTGCCACTCTGCTTCTGTGAAACCAACTCCATCTCCACCCACGTCATTACAATTACCATTACCTCCATAAGAAGCCTGGGAATAGCTGTTGCCACCGCCTGTGCAAGTGGTCTCCCCTGTATCCGGATCAGCGGTGCAGGTTTGCTGTTCACATGAAATTTGTCCAGTATTTTGATCCCAAGTACATTTTGGTGGGTTGGTAGTAAAGCCTTTACTACTTGGGTTGGGCTCTTTTTCGTTGCCCAGTTGGGTAGAAAAAGAATTGTTTCCTCCTTCACTTGCTCCCTTTAAGCCTCCAGTGCCAGATCCAGAGAGGACTTTATTAATAAGCTGATTTAAGAGAGCACTTATTATTTCACTTATCTCATCTGCAACTTCAATTCTACTTTCACCACTCCCCAAAACCTTGTTTAACTGATTTTGGATAACATTGCCAGGTGTAACATTTTCAAAATGGTCTTCAAAACAATCTCCAACCCGGTAGTGGCTGGCAAGCTCTGGTTCAGTTTGAGCTAGTTCGTCAATCATGGCTTGAGTAACAACATAATCTGGATCACAGCGCTGAAAAGATAGGAATCCACTGCCGGCGCTTATATCTTGTTTTTTGGTTTCTTGAGCTTCGGTTACTTTTAAATCTAGTTGATTTTGAGCGGCGACATAAGCACCGTAGGGATTGTTTGCGTCTGTCTGGGTTAGTTCAAACCAGCCTTGCCAACCGCCTTGGCTAAAATCATTTATAAATTGGCTGTAATTATTTTTTAGAACCCCCAAGCTGCAAGAGTAATTTTGGTCTGCTTTTAGGTAGTGTCGCACTAAGGCCAGTCTAATATTCACAGCAAAGGGGGCGCAGAGTTTATTTAGAGCTGTTTCACTTAAAAAATTTGCCGCAGCACTGTCGCCTACATTTAGAAAAAATTGTTTGGGATCCGTTAAGTAGCCTGGATTACCTTTAAAACCAGAGTTTATCCAAGCTATGGTTTGGGAAGCTACTTTTTTTATTACGTAATTTGCAGCAAACCAGGCTAAGGGGTCGAGGCCATACTCCTTAATACTCTGTGCAATATCAACCCACTGAGCATGCACAGGTATGGGGGCAGAGGTAAATAAAAGCAAAGCAACTAAAAGCGTCGCCAAAAACTTTTTAGCCTTATTATTTTTTAAAAAAAGGCCGTCGATAGGTTAATTGTATAACACAAAAAAGGCCAAAACTAGGGTTTTCTGTTGAAAACTAAGGCTAGAATTGGCTTAAATTATAATGAGGAACCAGTGGTTTTTATAAAGTAAGAATTTAAGCTCTCTAAAATAGCGTTGAAGTTAGAAATATCGTTAGTATATTGACTTAAGCCCACCATAGCTTTTACCGGGTCGCTGGTAATGAGTCTCATAGATTGTACATCCGATAAAAGATGGCTGAAAGCATTTAAAAGGGATAAATGAATTGAAACTGCATCACTTGGCACACTTACGTTTAGAAGATCAGATATAATACTTTGGCCCACTGAGGTAACTGCATCCAATCTCCCCAAGACAGCATCCTCGCTCTGATTTACACTTGCGCTTACGCTCTGGGGTTGGCCAGCTCTATAGTCCAGTATCCAAACCGGGTTGTCTTTAATTTGGAGAGATCTTGTTTTCAAAATTAAATTTATATTTTGCTTATATTTTTCCGAGGTTGCCTTATCATTTTGATAAATAACATGCAGATTTGATGCAATGTAAACTGCCGCTTGGGTCTGGCTATATTGGGGAGCAGAAGATACGTCATTAATAATTTTATTTATATCCGCTTGAGTGAGAGTTTTGTTTCCTTTTTTTAAAAGTAAATATTCGGACATAAAATCCCGAGACATTTGTCCGGTGAGAGAGGTTTCATCAAAAGTATCATCGCCCTTGTTCTGAGTTAAGTTAACTACCGTTGAACTAGCTTCCGTTATATTGGTTAAAATCTTTTTCCAATCCTCGTTTGTTTTAATTTCATCCCGACTAATTGAATAGACTTGACCTTTTTGGGCCGAAGAAATTGAAGTTTGGCTTGGGGCGCTCGCTATAAGCCAAGTGGCTAAAATAGTTGCGCCCGATAAAACAATTACGGATAGAATTTTCTTGCTAGGCATTTTTATATTTTATCACAACTAGAATATACCGGTTGATTTCCCGTACCAATAAACCAAAAGATATGTGAGGCCAATCGCGACTAAAAGAAAAAATCGTAAGGTAAATATATGCTTTTCGTTGTATGGTTTTTTTACAATTAACCTGTATCCGATTACAGCTCCTGGTAAGCAAAACAAATAAAGAAAATAGGAGGAGAGAAAAATGGGAATAAGTAAGATACTCAATGCAAAAAGTGAAGCCACCATCCGAATTCCATAATTAGGAAATAAGACGGGTATAGTCATTATGTTATTTGCCTTGTCCCCCTCAATATCTTTCACATCCTTAAAATTAATTGCGAGAGTGACCATGAGAATTATGCCAATCAAGAGAAAAATGGGGAAAATCTGTATATCTTTGTATTGGGAAGTAAAGAAGAAACCAGCTAGAACTGTTCCTGCGCAAGCAACGCCTATTAAAAAAGATGGTACAAGAGGAAGCCGCCTCAGTCGTAGCGGCTCGGTAGAGTAAATATAAGAAGCTGCTACATAAACTAAAGCCATAAAAAGAGGATAATATCCAGCGGACCACGCACCCAATAGTCCTGCCATAAGCCAGAGGCCAGAAACTTCTTTCATTTCTTGAATTGATAGCTTGTCTTTTACAAGTGGCCTGTTCCGGTTTGAAATTTTATCTATGTTTAGATCGGCGATATCGTTTAACGAAACTGCATGTAACCAAAGGCATGCCCAAGAGATGAAAAGACAAATAAAACCAAGAGAGTCTACCCAAACAAATTGTGTGCCCAATTTATTTAAGTAAGCAAAACCTATCCCACAAGCCAGGGATAGGCTATAAAATGTCAGCCTCTCGATTCTGGAATTTTTTATAATGGCCAAAAACTTTTCTTTGGTGCTTTTAAAGAAAAAAATTAATCCCAAGATAAAACTTAATATAAAAAGTGTTTGGGAGAGAACTTTATCAAAACCTAATTCTATAAATCTAGTTACAGGTACAGAGTTTATCCCGTCGTGCAGAGTGTTGTGAGTTATGCTTGATCTTAAAATTAAATTAGAAAAATAATTCACTACTTCGTTGTTTGTACTAAGAGGTGAGTTTAAATGGATCAAGGTGAACAGAATTCCAGGCAAGCTGCCAATTATAAAAATAACTAGGTATAAAAAAAATATGGCCAAAAAGACTCGAGAGATTTTTCTTGTCTTGCGCCAAATATAATAGCCTAAAGATAAAATTGCTGATGCCACAACAATTCTTATGCCTATTGTTACTCCGTGGGTTAAATCTGATCCAAAAAAAGTTAAAAAATCAGATAAAAGTTTTTTCCCAGTATCAAAAACGTATAACATCTTGAATCCTTTTCCTCCGCTTACAAAAATATCAATTAAAGGTGCAAGCCATAATAGTGGTAGTCCAAATAAAAGTATCTTAAGACTGGCGAAGTAGTTTTTTGTTAAACTGCTTAAAATTATTGCTGAAGCTAAAGTCAGAGTTAAAAAAAACAAGAAATAATGAACTAAGGTGAATATATCTGAAGCAATTACTCCTGAATTGGTGGGGCTAGATATAGATTCTAAAAAAAACCTTATAAAAAGTATGGAAGTAAAAGCTAATAACCAATTCACTACGCCAAATTCTCTACTTTCTATGTAGGTTATAACCCTTTCTGTCATTTATCTATTTTATTACAAATAGAAACCCAAGTCTCAACGCTTAAATCTTCCGCCCGAATTTTTAAATCAATACCTACGTCCTCAAATATTTTGATTAGACTATCTTTATTCTCCAGGTTATTCAAATTGGATATTAGCTGTTTTCTTTTGTGACTAAAACCGGCATGTAATATCTTAAAAAATTTTTTTTCATCCAGACCTTCGAGCTTTTTGTGAGAAATATTTTCAATATTTAATATGGCAGAGTCTACCTTGGGGCTAGGACTAAATGCCCCTCTCGGGACTGTTTTAATATATTTTGGCGCCCCGAAAATTTTTACAGATATCGATAAAATAGACTCCTTTTTATCTTTTGCCACAATCCTCTGGGCGATTTCTTTCTGGACCAGCAAAGTAATTAACTTCGGTTGCCTACTAGTTTCTAAAAATTTTCTGAAAATTGCCCCAGTAATATAGTAAGGGATATTGGCGACTAGTTTATATGGCAAATCAATCTTATTTATATCAAATTTTAAAATATCTTCTTCAATAATTTTTAAATTATTTTCTTTTATTTCTTCTTTAAATTTATCTTCTAAATAAGAAATTAAGCGTTTGTCTTTTTCAACAGCAATAACTCTTGCCCCAGTCTTTAATAGTTTTTCGGTCAATGCTCCTTTCCCTGGCCCAATCTCCAAAACATTATCCCCAGGATTTATTTTGGCGGAATTGACGATCAAAGAAAGAAAATTTTCTGACTTTAAAAAATGTTGCCCCAGTGATTTTTTGGCTTTCATACTAGAAATCTATACTATATGCTGATTCAACGCCAAATAGGGATTTTTCATTCTCAATATATTTTGAAGAAATATCATTGATGAATTCGGATGAAAGGTTTGCCTCAAATGACCCAAAGATTGTTCTAAACTGTGCCCAAGTCAAAAAAAGTTTATTTTTGGCTCGAGTTACAGCTACATAAAATAGTCTTCTTTCTTCTTCAAGATCCTCACCTTTCTTTCTCTCTGCGTTTTTATTGTGCGGAAATAAACCGTCTTCCAAACCAGATATAAAAACATAATCAAATTCCAAGCCCTTGGCAGAGTGAACCGTCATAAGTTTAACTCCGTTTTTACTGCCGTCTAAAAGATCTTGATCCGATGTGAGTGATGTGTCAGTTAAGAATTTCTCGATACCCTCTGGAATTGGATAAATATCATATTCTTTACCCAAACTAACCAGCTCCATAATATTTTCTAGCCTATCTATATCTTCTTCCGAATCTGTGGCGTACATTTTTTCTATACCTGATTTTTGGATAATCCCTTTAAGAGCATTACTTGGCTTACTTTTCTCCACGTCCGTTTTAAAGCCATCGACCATTTTTCGAAAGTCCTTAATTTTATTTTTTACATTATCTGGCAATTCATCTTCTTTGCCTTCAACAATCTTACGTAAGGTTATTTTACCAATCCCACGTGGGGGAATATTAATAACTCTGGTTAAGTCAATCAAATTTTCGCCATTTAAGGCGAGGCGCAAGAAACTCATGACATCTTTTATTTCCTTTCTTTCAAAAAATTTTGTACCCAGCATTTGATAGGGTACTCCATAGGAGAGAAATGCTTCTTCCAAGACCCTCGATTGAAAATTAGCACGATATAAAACAGCAATTTCCTCTGATTGAACACCTCGCGCGATTAATTCCTTAGATTTAAGAGCGATAAAATGGGCCTCTTCTGTTTCGGATCTGCCATTAAAAATAGTAATTTTTTCCCCCACTTCATTATCTGTAAAAAGTTTTTTAGGAATTCTAAAGTTATTTTTTTCAATTATCTCATTTGCCACCGACAGAATGTTTTTGGTAGAACGGTAGTTTTGCTCTAAAAAAAATGTTTGTACCTCTGGGTAGATTTTCTCAAAGTGAAGCATATTTTTAATTTCTGCTCCTCGCCAGCTATAAATATTTTGATCCGTATCTCCCACTACACAAATATTTTTATTTTTTTTAGCCAAAAGTTCAGCAATTTTGTGTTGAACTTTGTTTGTATCCTGGTATTCATCTATATGAACATACAAAAATCTATTTTGATATTTTTCCAAAATGTTCTGATTTTCTAATAGTTTCAAAGCTTTTAACAAAAGATCATCAAAATCTAGAGAATTTTCTTTTTTTAAAATTTCTTCGTACTTACTCCAAGCTTTTTTGACTAAATCACCTGTAAAGTCATAACTTTCTCGGTTAATAAAATTAGATAAGCTTACTCCGCTACCTTTTTCTCTAGAAATTATGTTTCTAATTCCATCTAGATGTTCTTTGGGGTCTATGTTTACGGAAACTAGAGCATCTTTCAAGGCTTTTTTGCTGTCACTTTTATCTAAAATACCAAAATTTTTTGGCAAATTAAGTAAACTGTTATTCTCTTTAATTATTTGGACTCCCAAAGCATGAAAGGTACTGATAAAAGGGAGTTTTTTGCCAAATTTATAACTAGTTTCATCTTCTCCCAGCATTTTTAACACTCTCTCCCGCATTTCTTTGGCTGCTTTGTTAGTAAACGTAATAGCCAAGATTTTTTCTGCCGGAACCCCGGTTTGAATTAAATGAAAAATCCGGAAAGTTATAGCTTTGGTTTTCCCAGCGCCCGCTCCCGCGACTATCATGACTGGTCCTTCTGTGGTGAGAGCAGCTTTTTTTTGGTTTTCGTTGAGAGAATCGAGATAATTCACTTGGCGATTATAACATAGGAATTTTCTCTTTATTTTTTGACAAAATAGCTTGTTTACATTCTGTGGGCAATTAATATTGACCTCTGTTATAAAGTTTCGATATAATTTAATTAATACAGTAATGTTGTAAATAAATGGCTTAACAGAGCCATTTATTTATTCAGGCAATTCTGAATGGTCTTAATTTTAAATTCATATCAGGTTTAAAAAAAGATCCAAAGCAAGATACAGGTCTTAAAAACACAAGAGCTACTTTTTTTGAAAAAGTCAGAAATGTGGGATCGTGGCTTGCAACGGTGAACATAGTTTCGGTTTTAGTGGTCAATCCGCTTATTTTGGCGTTATTTTTTACACCAATTTCCGTAAGTGCCTGCGGATTTTTTGACATTTTGTCCTGTTTTGGGGGCGGCAGTAAGGTAGAAGCAGAGGAAATTGAATCAAATTCTCAAACAATTGCTTTACTGCAGGCCGTGATTTCACCTGGCCAGAATTCTACTACCACTGACTCAGATCCAGCTATTGTTGGCGGCACCTCTCTTTCGCCGGATATTCAAGTTTCGGAGGATAAAACATCGACCAATGATCAAATTAGTATTTATGTGGTAAGGCCGGGGGATACTTTACCTGATATAGCCAAAATGTTTGGTGTTTCTGTTAATACAATTCGTTGGGGTAATGATTTAACCAGTAATAACCTCACCCCAGGGCAAAAATTAGTTATTTTGCCAATTTCGGGAGTGCAACACGTAGTTAAGTCCGGCGATACGCTTTTGAGTATTGCCAAGATGTATAAGGGTGATCTAAATGAAATTCTCTCTTACAACAATTTAACTAAAAATTCCAAACTTTCAATTGGAGATGTGATTATAATTCCAGATGGAGAAATGGCACCAACTTCTAACTCTGGTTCTAAAAAATACAACCAGACGGGCGTGGGCACTCAAGGGTCTTCTTATCCTGTTTATGATGGATACTATATGAGACCAATTATTGGTGGAATCAAAACTCAAGGTATTCATGGACACAATGGAGTAGATTTAGCTTCATCCTACGGAGCAAATATTTATGCTGCCGCAGAGGGTGATGTAATTATTTCCAAAAATTCTGGTTGGAATGGAGGCTATGGTTCTTACATAGTTATAAAACATGGTAATGGTACCCAGACTCTTTATGGTCACTTGAGCGCGGCCCTAGTTTCTGTGGGTGATCACGTAAATCAGGGCCAGGTTATTGGTCGCATGGGCGCAACTGGCAAAGCTACTGGGGTGCATTTACACTTTGAAATCCGCGGTGCCAAAAATCCTTTTTAAACAGCTTGATATTTTTTCGGTCTGTATTGCAGTGCTTCCAAAATATGATTTTCCTCAATCTCGCGACTTCCCCCCAGGTCTGCAATTGTTCGCGCAATTTTAATTATGCGGTGATACGAGCGTGCGGAGAGATCCAATTGCTTCGCGGATTTATTCAAAAGTTCTTTTACACTGTCTTTAAGCACAATATGTTTAACCAAATCTCGTGCTGTTAATTCTGCATTTGTTTTTACCTTCAATTTACCACTTTTAAATCTGCTTTCTTGAATTTTTCTAGCATTTAACACTCTTGGTTTAATTTTTTCTGTACCTTCGTGTAATTCTCTCGCATCAGTTAATTTCTGGTGCTCCACTTTGGAGACCTCCACCCATAAATCAATGCGATCTACAATTGGCCCCGACAATTTTCTTTTGTATCTTTCGATTGCTTGAGCGGAACAAGTACATTCTTTACCCTTAACGCCATAATTGCCGCAAGGACAAGGATTCATGGTGGCAACTAAAATAAAATGCGCCGGATATTTAACCGAACCTTTGGCACGAGAGACTGTTACTTCTCTATCTTCCAATGGCTGCCTCAAACTCTCTAATACTTTTTTATCAAATTCCGGAAATTCATCTAAAAATAAAACACCTTTGTGAGCCAAAGTAACTTCACCTGGTTTTAAATTTGCTCCACCCCCCACAAGGGAAACATACGAGGCAGTATGATGAGGCGATCTAAATGGTGGGTGTTCCACCAAAGATTCATTTAACATTCCGCCAATTGAATAAATCGATGTAACTTCTAGTTTGTCCTCAAAAGAAAGGGCGGGCAAAAGATATGTAAAGGCACGGGCGAGCATTGTTTTACCTGTGCCTGGCGGACCGTACATTAAAATATTATGTCCCCCTGCCGCTGCAATCTCGAGCCCTCTTTTAGCTGCTTCCTGACCTTTCACATCCGCAAAATCTAATTCCACCTCCAAATTTTGGATTTTTTTCTTTTTATTCACAAAAGGCTTAAGTTCTTTATGCTCCAAAATTTTTTCGCCATCTTCTCCCACGATCTCTTTGGTGTTGATGTGTTTAATCACATCCAAAAGTGTCTCAGCGCCATAGACTTTTATGCCTGAAATATTCGAGGCTTCCTCCGCATTTTCTTTGGGTAAAAATATTTCTTTAAACCCAGATTTCTTAGCTTTTTGAGTAATTGGCAAGGCACCCTTAACTCCGCGCAGTCCCCCGTCCAAAGAAAGTTCGCCAATGAACAAACGATTTTTAAAATCAGCTTTAATCTCTTCTGCCGCGATTAGATATGCTAGTGCAATTGGCAAATCAAAAATCGGACCTTCTTTTTTGACATCTGCAGGCGCTAAAGACACCACTACTTTCTGGTTTTTATTTTTTGGTGATTTCCAACCAGAATTTTTTATGGCCGCAGAGACTCTGTCTTTGGATTCATCTACTGATTTATCAGCTAAGCCTACAATAGAAAAAGAATGAAGCCCTCGCGAAAGATCAACTTCAATATCAATTATTTGTGCATTGAGGAGATTGGCCTGGGCAGAATATATTTTGGAAACTGCCATAATCTAGCATTCTACCCGTTCATGTGTGCCTTGCAAGTTTTGGCTGCAGGATTTGCTTCGAGTCTATCGTCCTCAATTGGGTTACCATCAACTTCACATTTACCATAATTACCCATTTTTATTTTGTCTAGTGCTTCTTTTACTTCTTTCAATCGCAATTCTAATTGGGATAAAACAGCGCTGTTTTTTTCATATTCCTCGATGCCTTCCGCCACATCGCCTTCTTCCGCCGTGTCCGTTACCACATCCCCTTCGATAGCTTCCCAATCGGAATCCTTCGGATTTTTTCTGCCCACGGTTGAAAGTTCTTTTTCCAAAAGAGTTTTTTCTTTCAGAAGTAAGTCTTCAAAATGTTTTGTATTTTTTTCCATTATCTGTATCTTAACAAAGGGGTTTATTTTTATCTAGTTTGTTTGCTGATCTCGTATTTTGCCACAATTGCCGAAAAAATATTTTCGTTTTTAGTAATTACTAGTGTATTTCTATTTATAAAAGAGTAAACGAGGAGTGTGTTTCTCGCATCGTCGGTTAAAACACGCATATCGTAATTTTTTATAGACTTGTCTATAAATTTTAGGGTGGTTGAAGCGTTTGGAGTAATGTTAAATATTTTGCCCAGATCGTAAGGTATGCTGTTTTCCCACTTAAGCATTCCTGAATAGCTTAAGGCATAATCGTTAGTGTTTAAAATAATAAAAGGCGCATTTACATCGTAAGCGTATATACCAAACATATAATTGCCTGCGAACGATCTAGCAAGGGATGATGGAATATTTGGAAAAATTAGACTAATTAGACTACTAACATCATCTGCCTTATTAAAAGTATCTACGAAATTTATAAACAATACAGAATTTATCGGGGAATTAAATGATTTTTGCTGTGACAGTATCTCGGTCTGTAAGGCATCCTTGTTTTTACCAGCGATTGGGAAGGTATCTAATTTAGTGAAACTTATTGGAGTAACTGGTCTTTCCACTATTTTTTTATCCTGGCGATTTCGCCAGATATAAACTCCAGCGACTAAAACAATACTAAGCACAAATAACCCAATTGCTCCGTAAATATAAAGACTGGTGCGATTTTTAACTTCAGGAAATTCTTCTATTTTTTCGTGCCTCTCCTCTCGTCTTTTTTGCTCTGCCAATGCAATAGTTGCCGTTGAAAACTTTTCTTTTTCAATTGCTTCTTCTACATCTCCCGCGAAAGTTCGCAGGCTTTTTATTGGTTTATGTTCTTCTTCTGGTTTTTTAGGAGTTTCGGGAGACATTTTATTTATTCTAACAAAAAAAGCCATTCCCTACGAGATTGTAGCGACGGCCTGTACAAAATTTGGCACTTGCCGGAAAGAACTAACCCAGTTTGGGAGGGTCCGCAGCGGTGCCGCGGTTTTCCGCTTTGGCCCTCCCCACCTGGGTGCTTGGCGGGCCGAGGCTGACCCAGGCCTCGGCATTTTTATACTACCCTTTTCTTTCTCTGTGTCAACAAAACAACCCGCTTTCGCGAGCTGTCTTGTCAAAATTTATTTCCCCATTACCCTTGGTGCTCTTCTCATCCTTTCTTCCCTATAACCCAGAAGATATTTACGAGGTTGTTCATCTAAATCTGTAAAGTCATCCACTGCCTCAATTAACCTAGCTGAAGATGCCTTGCCAAATGCCATAGCCTCTACCTGACAGCCTTCATTTACTTTCAAATATTCTACCAATGGTACAAAATCACCATCACCGGAACAAACGATTACTGCGTCTAACTTCGGCGCAAGTTTAATTGCATCCACTGCTAGCCCGACGTCCCAGTCTGCTTTTTTGGCCCCACCAGAAAAAATCTGGAGGTTTTTAGTTTTGGTTTCAATTCCCATTTTCTCTAATGCCTCAAAAAAACTTTTTTCTTCACCTGATTCGGTAGTGATTACATATGCAACTGCACGTATTAAATTTCTGCCGGCCAAGCCATCTTTAACCATTTGGCCAAAATTAACCTTACAACCATAAATATTTTTTGCGGAGTGATATAAATTTTGTGTATCTATAAAAATACCAACTCTCTGATTCTTGTGTTTAATAACTGCCATATATTATAAAAATAATAATAAAATTCGCTTATAAAAATATTCCTCCCTTAGTATATCACATATCGAGTTATCACTTTTTCAGAGCCTTGCGCAGACAATTAGCAATTAACGACGAAGATAAAATAAGCCTGAAGCACTGTTTGAGCGAAGCGAGTTTGCGAGAAGGCTATGTATCGAGGAGATTAATTGCTTGATTGTCGAGCAGAGCAAAATTTCAGTAGAAATTTATGCGAGCTTTGAAAAGGCGATAACGAGATTATTTCTTAAGCCCAATCTTTTTAACTAAAGAGTTATAGCGTCTCGGATTTTTCTTCTCCAAATACTTCATGTGGGTCTTTCTAGTAGCCACCATCTGTAAAAGTCCCCTTCTAGAGTGGTTATCCTTAGGATTTTTCTTTAAATGACTGGCTAACTCATCAATTCTCTTGGAAAGCAAAGCAATCTGAACTTCTGGCGAGCCAGTATCTTTATCGTGTACCTGCACATCCTTCACAACCCTTGATTTCTTATTTTTCGTAAGCATTGACCCCAAGATATCACAAATTTCTCATCTTTGCAAGAGTAATTATTTATACTATTATGGGGTTATGTTTGAAAAATATCTCGAAGAAGCTGGTCTAAGTGACAAGGAAGCCAAGATATATTTACAGTTAATTCAGCTCGAGGAAGCTTCTGTTGCAGAATTGGCTCAAAAGACCAAGATAAAGAGACCAACAGTTTATACAATTTTAAGCTCTCTCTCTAAAAAGGGATTGGTTACAGAGGTTGAAGAAAATAAAAAATTTAGATATGTGGCTGAACCTCCAGAAAGACTCAAGACCTATCTTGAGAGGAAAGAATCTGCTTTAAGTGAGCTTAAGGAGCGATTTATTAATGATGTGATTCCTCAAATAAAAAGTGTTCAGAGAGAAGTTGGCGAAAAGCCTGAAGTAAAATTTTATTCCGGTAAGGAGGGTATAGTGAGTATTAACGAAGATGTTTATGATGACAATCCGGATGACTCCCCCATTTATATTATGTATTCCAAGGATTTACTGGATGACGTGTTTAAGGATAGGGAATCTGATAAATACAAAAAAATAAGAAAAACAAAACAAGTAAAAGCTAAAGTTTTGTATAACTGGTCCCAGGGCGAGAAACAATCAGATGAATTGGCTCAGAGGGTTAAGGTTGATGAAAAGAAGTATCCCTTTTACGCTGACATTAGTATCTATAAGGACAAGGTTCGAATAAGTATTTTAGGCAAGCATCTTTCCGCAGTCTATATTAGGAGCAAAGATCTGGCCGAAACTTTAAAGAGCCTTTTTAATTTAGCCTTTGATAATTTAAAGAATAAATAATGAAGGTCCGGCCGGGAGAAAAGAGTGAAACTCTCTCCCGGTCGGACCCGTGTGGCAACGCGCGCTGATGTCGCGATGCCTTGTGCTGTGGGCTTTCGCCCTCCGCCTAGCCGACGATCGCTGTCGGCATTGCGGCTACTCGTCCAACATGATCTGCGACTCCTTTGAACCGTCCTTCCGAAAAGTAACCGATTCTTCTGACCAACGACGCTCTATGTGAACAGGAGGGGCACCCTCCGTCCGACCCACGCTCTCGGCATGGCTTATCGGACGGGTCCCGGCCTCAGTCCTGCATAAAGGGAACCTCCTACAAACAGTATATACCTATCCTTTTTATTTGTCAAATCAAATTAACAAATCAAAATTACATGTGTTCTAGGATTCCTTCATAGTTAATTAAAAGTCAACTTAAATTAAAATAGATTTCTAAAATAAAGCTATAAATAAGGCTATATTTTTATATATAAAAAGAAAATGTCAAAACAACTTGACAAAAAAACCGATTGGGTATATACTGTCCGTGTAAGTTGATTGAGACAAGTGAACACCAGCGAGGCAACCGTCCAGATTTTTATCACGGTCCCGCGGCACAGTCTCAAAAAACTGCAGTTTAACAACATGGAGAGGCTCCCGCCCCTCCATTCCAGAAAACAAGTTTTGCCTTCTGGAATGGGGGGACGGGTAGGGTTGCCGGGTTGAAATACCGCATACGGGATCGCGCTGGCAAGGCGTGGTTGTGCGGAACCTGATTGCTGGGATAAGACGACGCGTGAGGCGATTCGCACCCAGAGGTGAACCAAAAGGGATCAAGTTAGGCATGGAGCTCAGGATTTGCACCCTGAAGTCTCCGATCCCATCCGAACCCAAAACCCCCCACTCTTGATTGCTCTTTCAAAATGCCCCAGGTGAAAATCCTACTGGGCGCCGAGATTGCCACGTACTCGTTTACGGATGGCATCCGGATAGTGCGGCCGAAGTTTCGGGAAACCGAGACGGACGCCCTTGCTTATGCTCTGTGGCTTGAAAAGCACGGAGCCCCTGAGCAAGCTGAGTTGTACCTGGAAGAATATCTCCAGCGAAACTCAGGTTCTATTTCCCACTAGTGTGGGGGCCGGGGGGTTATCGCAGCCCTGGGAACAGAAAATGCATACGCGGTTGGTTAACCGAGTCACAAAAATAACCCAGCTTGAAAAAGCTGTTGCTGTCGTGAAGTGTGTACTTCACCTGATGAGTCCTTCTACATTCAGGACGAAACAGAAGTTTTTTGAAAAAATTTTCCAACCCAACTCACAGAGCAAATTTGGTCTTCAATTTTTTGAAAATCAAATTTGCTCTGGAGAGCATGACAGTCCAGCAATGGACGATTTGTCTCGGTCAGCACGTCCGAGGCAGGGTTTGCCGCAAGGTAATCCAAATCTCCACGAAAGTGGTTGAGAGAAGGGCTACCAGCCCGGGGTCTCTTAGCCAAATTCGCTTTTCACGCTTGGCAGCGTGGAGAGAGTTAGAAGACAAGCTGGCCCGAGGGAGTTGCATCCCGAAGGGTTTCCGTCGACGAGACGGAAGTGTGCCAACACCTGCAAGTTGGAAAGTCAGTGGCTAAGCTTAGGGGTCGCAAGCCTCTTTGTGAATGCCTCTCCCATTACTGACAAAGTGCTGCAGCAAACTTTCAAAGTTTGCCAAGGTAAAGATGGGGGAAAGTTGTGAGCGTAGGGCCAGGCCCCGTCAGGGGAAGTGAGGATTTGACCCCTCACATGCGAAAAGCCCCGGCCAGGGTGGATCGCAATAAGCTCACAATGGAGTCGAAAGACAACTCGGACAACCGGAGGCCTCACAAGGGCGCAGGTTGTGGTCAAAAGAGTGAACCGGTGGCAAACCGGTGGTAAAAGCAAGGGGTCGCTCTTGCAAACTCACTCCGCTGCGGGAACGACCTTAGATCGCAGCACTTAGTTCTTTGCTCGAGGCCGAGCTACTCCCCAACCAAGGTTGGGTTCCCGTAAAAATTTTTAAACTATTAAAAAATTGTTTGAAAATTTTTACGGGAAGTAAAATTTCAACTGTTCTTTCAAAGGAGACGTTATGCGTATTGTGTGGCTGGTTCTCACGATGGTTGCATTCATCAACATTCCGTTCGCCGCCCCCCCAGGAGATCGCGCCGCCCACGCCCGCCGCCTGCCACGATCCGGCGCCCATCGCCGGCCCCCGCGGCCCGATCGGCCCCCGCGGCCCAGTCGGACTTGCTGGCTCCGCTGGTCCTGCCGGCCCCGCAGGTGAAGTGCCAGAGTACTACCTCTGGGTGGCCCTTGCTGCCGCCGGTCTGGCGC